>JAITWW010000051.1 GCA_031285085.1 Candidatus Methanofilum arcanum | reverse complement strand
CTTCTCTAAAAGCTCAGTCCACTTATCAGATGCCATCAGCTCTGCAAGACCTTCGTTTATGATATCTTGAAGTTCGGTGTCTTCATTGCGCATTGCAACACCGTACTGCTCACCAGTTTCGATGATATCGAGCATGACTAACGCTGGCTTGTCGAGGATATATGACTCGATGTTTACATCATCGAAAATAACAGCATCAACAAGACCCTGTTCAAGAGCAACCATGGACTGTGGGAAAGTGTCATAGAGTTTAATGTTTCCACTAGCGACAAGCTCATCGTACAGCTCTGTTCCAAAGTACTCTGCCTCAAGGTACTGGTCTGCTGAACAGCTGCGCTGGACACCAATGATGAGCTCACCTGCTGCAAACTCTTCCATTGTTACTTCTGAGCCATCCTGTACTGCAACTCCCTGATCTACTGTCCAGTATGGAATTGAGAATGTAACCTGCTCTGCACGTGAAGGGGTAATGGTCATACCTGAGTATACCATGTCAATCTTCCCCTGTAACAATGCTGGAATGATGCCATCCCATGCAACTGGAACAATTTCTACTTCAAACCCATACTGTTCTGCAATCCACTGGATAGATTCTACATCAAATCCAACTGCGTTCCCATTCTCATCAATGTAGGTATGTGGTGGATAATCTGCATCAATACCTACGAGATAGGTCTCTGCTGCTGAGCATCCTCCAATGAGGAGAGCAGCCATTGTTAAGAGAGCGAGCGCTCTATACAACACTTTTACCATCATTCTATGTTTCTTACAATCTCTATAAAAGAATTGTGAAGTGATATTGACATTCACTCTGCATTCGCCAAGAACAACTGTATATCAATGATGTTGAAGTTTCATGGTTTTATTCAAATTACATCTATTACAAAAAAACTTCATGTACAAATGATGAGCATTTCACTCGATTTTTTCTCTATTGATCCTTACTGCAGTATCTTGGTCACATCATTTTATGTGTGTTTCTCTTTCTTCGTCCGGACTCGGATGTAAGATGAATTCTCTCTTGTTTTTTTCACCCTTTCGAATATGGATCATTGGTATGAATCATATGAAGCGCATTATTGTTGACTTCATAACACAAAAATAAAAAAAGTATTTCTCTCTACTCTTCTCATTTCCCATATATATTGTTTGAAAAAAGATGAGATATTCATGCAGTGTTTTCCCTATCTTCTTTTTCATAGAAGCACATCCTCACCGAGATGAAGTTTCTTTCGCTTCCAGTCCCCTTTTCTGTAGAAGTAATAATCACATCCTGCCATGACAATGGCACCAAGCACGACTGCATAACAGATAAATTCAATCGGATAACCCAGAAGTGCGAAAATCGCAGCACCGAATGTCTCCACAATGAGCATTCCAAAAATTGCGGAGTACATGCCTGGCTTTGTCATTCCTGCTCCATTCATTGCAAATCCAAGAGTCATTCCAATAGCCATAATAAAGTAGGATGGAGGCACAATGAGCATAAAGAGGGATCCATCAGCGAAGCTCTTACCAACAAGCCCAAAGGTGGTAAGTAACCATGGAGCATTGAGCATATAGAATGCTGCAACAAGGATCATTACTGCTGCGTTGCATGCTACAACATATTTCACCGCTGTCTCTGCTCGAGCTACGTTTTGTGCTCCAAGATTCTGGCCAACCATAATAGAGACTGCCGTACAAAATCCAAGTGCAAATACAAATCCAAGCATATCAAGTCTGAGGCAGACTCCATAAGCTGCAACGGTTGCTTCCCCGTACAGGGCAATAACTGCTGTCATGAGAAGAAATGAAAGATTCCTGGTTCCACTTTGCATAGCACTTGGAATGGCAATAGAGATAATCTCCTTGACCAATTTCCGATCAAATGTGAGCATTTTTGGAAGCCGGACCGGTGTATCTTTGAACCGTGGGTGATAATAGATGATTCCAAGCATGATGGCAACCCCTATTGTGCGAGAAAGGAGTGATGCATACACTGATCCTGCAATACCATATGCTGGAAGTCCAAACATACCATCAATGAGGGTAGGGTTTAAGATGATATTTACGATATTTACGATAATCATCACATACATTGGTGTTCTTGAATCCCCAGTACTCTGAAAGGCAGTAACAAAGATCATGAGGGTGATGATGCTGATCATGCCCATTAAGGCTGGACGCAAGAACTTTGCTCCCTCTTTAGCAACCTCTGGTTCTGCACCCAGTAAAAGAAGGAGTGAATCAGACCAAAAAAATCCGATAATTGCGATGAACACCGAAAGTATCAGTGATAGATACAGAGTATGCATGATGATTATCTGGATCTGTTCGAATTTTTTCGATCCATATGCCCGTGAGATAAAGGCTGCTGTTGCAGTCATGACACCAAAAAAAAACGTAAGCATGAGCATAATGATAGACATACTCATTGTTCCTCCTGCAATTGCAGTAGTTCCAAGGCGGCCAATGAAAAACATGTCTACAACCTCAAGCACGCTTTGCAGGAGGTTACTTGCAATAATTGGAAGAGCTAGGATAAGGAGGGCCTTTATCAAATTCCCCTCTGTGACAATATTTTGTGATTCTATCTCCTTCCCTTGGGCCATAACATCATTCATTTGCACTTGAAGGGGATATAGGTACTGGAAGGGGATAAAGGTGCCAAGAAATTTTTGAAAAAATTAAGTAAAACTACTTGGGGTGTGCTCACGTTGTTCGCACACCCGTCGTGCGATCAGATAGGTCAGGGTGTGACCATAATTCTGGGGTTGACAAATTGAAACATGAACATCAACCAAGAATTAAGCGGAAGCAGCAGTGGCAGCATATCCTCCGGAATAAATCGCAGAACGCAAAGCGATAACACTAGAAGCGTTTTTCTTTGACCACTGCTTACCTGATCCGTTCAATCTGTTAGGAGTTACGCAAAGCGTTAATAAATAAAAGCAACCACGCATACTTCACACAACACCCTTGTATATATTAATTATATATTAAAATTGTAAATGTAAACATACAAATCAGATTTTGATTTAATGAACTACCCCGCAGCAGAGACTGCGGGGTATCAGAAAGCCTGCCAACCTTCCTAATTGAAATGTTTCGCAGCAGAGCTGCGGGGAATTAGATCCAAAGAGATTAAACTCAAAATGACCATGAATTCGCGATTCCGCACGTGGTCTTCGTGTTCCGGTTTTATTTTTGTAACCATCACTACAGCGCCAACTGGTGCAGCCTGACTCAAGGACAGACTGATCCTACTTTCTCATTGTTGCAATATATTGGAGATTTCGCACCCCTACCTAATGTAGGTATTTTTTAACCACAATTCAGAGAGATTTGCTATATGCTGAAATAATATTATAACAAAATTTGAAATAAATTGGGATGGATTTTATATTTATTCTTATTTTTTAGTAGAATGTGTTGAGGTAGTATTACATAAAACACACGTGAAAAATAATTCATATTACTTTAAAGAGGGTGCAAAATATCCATTATATGGAAATTTTTACACTGGACGGCCTCGAAATATATTATAATTCTTGCCTCAAAAAAGAAATAATGAGATCTTCATCCAAACAGGAAAGAAAGAAGTGAAAAAGATGTGTCTTCACCCGATTTTGACGAATTCGTAGAAGCTACATATGCAACTCTTTCTTCAAGATCAGAAGAGGGAGGAGCTCCAAACGCAATTCGAGCACTGTTATCAACAGATAGTGAGGAGATGCCTGCTCCAAACAGCGTAATATCAGCTACCTCATTAAAGCTATAGGGGTATATCTTCACATGTACAGGTGAACCACCTGTTGTGATTTGAACAGATTCAGGCTTATCTACAACTTCATCATTTACACGATGCTTGCTTTGTGTCATAGGATCAATATACTCAATCACCCAGTCTACGCCAGCTGTTGTTGTAATGACAATAACATCAGCACTTGGTTCAATGGTATAAAATCCTGCCTCAGTACGTGAAAGGCGATCATTGTACTCAAAAGAAAAAGCACCCCCATCTATTGGAAGTGCAATCTCATCTCCTTCGGCAGTGGTAGACTCCGCTGTAATCTCTGTAGTTGGTATCGTTGTTGGATCTGTTGTTTGGACAACAGTATCAACTACAGGTTCCTGCGTTTGTGTCTGTTCTGTTTGTATCTCTTCTGTCTGTGTCTCTTCTGTCTGTATGGGTACGGCTGTTGGTCTGACGATCTCGTTTTGAGAAGGTGTCCCTACTGTGTCCTCTGTATTTAAGATATATTGATATACCCCAACAAGTCCACGATAATCAGAGATTGAAAGCATATATGTTCCTGGCTCGCTGATTGGGATATTATAATCGAACTTGCCATAGGTTACTGGAACCTGGGTTGGACCAAACACCGTCTCTCCCTCTTTCTTTAGCTCAAATGAGACGCTTGAATCTTTAAAGTCACGGATACTTCCAGCAACCTTCAAGACATCAGAAACCCATTGTTCTCGCTGACCAACCAGTGTGATCTCATTTGTTCTGTCCTCCAATGTGAGAACACGCAAAATACGTGAATCACCTGAAAAGTTTCGTCTTGAGTCTGCTATTCCTTCAATGCGATATCGTCCTGCTTCAAGTTCACTCGTATCAAATGTTGCATTAAAAGTAAAATCTCCTCGTTCTTCAATTGGAACTGAAAATCGAGCTACTTCAACAGGGGCAGTTGAGACATGTGAAAGTACAATGTGAATAACATCAGGAGGGGGGGTGTTTGTTGAGCCTTCAACATAGATCTCTTCACCAAGTCGAAGATTGGTAGGTGAATCAAGATAGAGATAATATGCTGACGCACAACTACATAGGGCAAGCATTATTGAAATAATAAGTAAAATTCGTATTTTTTCTCGTATTACATAGTTTCCCATATAAGTATCCTCATTTAGTACTATTCTATTCCATCATTACATACGCTTTGTGTAGATAAAATGTTGTTGCCCTCACCAAGCGCAGCGAAGACACGCCTCCCGTAAAGCCATCTGCGGATGGCTTAGGAGGGATCAAACACCCGAGCTTGAGAGTAAAACCAGGGGATGGGGGCGTAAGACAAGGTGGTAGCAAGTACGCAAATGAACAAACAGTATGGAGAGGATGAATCCATCCATTGATCAATACTCTCCATATTTTCTTTTACATCGATATAGCTTTTTTTCGTCTCTGTTCCGAATAGAGTACCACTTCCTCCGATGAGTAAAGCCGTGCACGTGCCAGGCATGGTGTATATCGTTTGAGTAGGCGTATCTCCATTCCTTTTGTTTCTGCGTTTCCAAAGAGTCTTAGAACCATGTACCTGGTCCTATACCAGGTTCTATATCTGATTCCATATCTGGTTCTATTGTCTGTCCACGGAGTTTTCCAACTGCTACAACATCATAGTTCTGATCTGCAGTAAGCGTAATATAATCCACTGGAGGCTGCATCACTCCATTAACTCTTATTCCTTCGAGTTCATATCCCATCTCAGCTCCAAGTAAGAAAGTGATCATTTCACCGGCCTCAAGAGTCAGTGTGCCTTTTGGATCGATGATTCCTCCATTTTCTGCACTGGATGTGATAGTATATGTTACGATCGGCAGCGGTGTTGGAGTCGGTTGTGGAGTTAGTGTTGGTTCCGTAATTGGTGCAATTGGTGCTATTGGTGCGATTGGTGCTGGATCTGGTGCCGAACTTTGAACCGTGGCAGACGCTCCAATGGATCTGCCAGTTGGGGTCACGGTACCTGTTTCAGTTGGGGTCACGGTACCTG
>JAITWW010000046.1 GCA_031285085.1 Candidatus Methanofilum arcanum | reverse complement strand
ATACGTTTCATTCACTGCTCAAGCTCCTTGTCCTGACGCTTCCATTCAAGAAACTTGTCAACGGTGAGTTTACCGTCTGAATACATTCCCAACAAGGGGCATCTATTTGGCGTTTCTTCTATAGGTGTTAGACGAATTTCGCCGTTCACTTCGTGAACTCTGACTGTTTCGGAACGAATGAGCCGAAGCAATGGTTCTGGTAAAGTTCTTGTCTCAAGAATCATATCTACCATAGACTTCTCCTCTATCTATGTTATTATGGTCATAACATGAGTAGTAACTATTCATCCCTCCCATTATTTATCAACACTGGCTGATCCACGTCCACCATTTGAGTTGCCGATGCGTGATCCCGATGGGTGCATCCCAAATTGTGGGGTAGAGACAAATGGAAGTTGTTGCTCTCATGCAACGTACTTCATTCGATTGCTGACAATTACTTTGCAACCAGCCTCTATGATCCAGAACCGACAAATATGTCACTGGCAGCAAAGGTGCCGCAATTCATGCGATTTATAGTCTACCCCAAAAATTGTGATACACCCGTGTCTGTGTATGAACGAACGTGATGAGAACCTTTTGTACTTCATACAAGAAGAAAGTGAATTATTGCTGGAAATGAGAGATGGGTGTGATTTACAAGCATTTCTCGATAGTAAAATGATGCAGCACGATGTTTCTATGGCACTGATAAATATTGGAGAATCAGTGAAATCCCTGAGCGAAGATCTCAAAGAGGAAAACAGTGGGATAGAATGGCGTTTTATCGCTGGTCTTCGTGACGTAGCCGCACATAATTATGGAATATTGCAAATGGAACGGATTTGGGATGTGGTCACAGAAGATGTTCCTGAGTTGTTGGATCAGGTGAAAAATATCCTCCTTTCTGGAGAGGGAAAAAAAGGAAAATAATTGACCTTTGAAATCACTCATGAGCTAAACCTCCTCTCTTCCCGGACCAATATCTCGCCATCCTTGGGTATTGCATTGGCCATGTTCATTGTCCCCAATGGAAACAACTGTGCCACCCTCCTTCAGTCCGGCTGTATGTGACCAACCAGCGGAAACTGCAACAATATCTCGCCACCCTTGGGTATTGCATTGACCGTTTGCATTGTCCCCAACGGAGATAACTGTTCCATCCACTTTCAATCCAACGGTATGATCAAAACCAGCAGAAACTGCAACAATATCTTTCCACCCTTGGGTATTGCATTGGCCGTAATGATTGAACCCAACAGCAACAACTGTACCATCCACTTTCAATCCAACGGTATGATTAGAGCCAGCAGAAATAGCGACAATATCTCTCCAACCTTGGGTATTGCGTTGGTCGAATAGATTGTACCCAACAGAGACGACTGTGCCATCCATTTTCAACCCGACTACATGTGCCCACCCAACGGAAATTGCGGCAATATCTCTCCAATTTAGAATATTGTGAAATTTGAAGTTTGCATGGCGCCCAACAGATACAACCGTACCATCCGCTTTCAATCCAACTGTATTGAACGCGTGAGCGGAAACTGCGACAATATTTTGCCATCCTTTAGTATTGCATTGACCATCTGGACTGTGTCCAACAGATACAACTGTTCCGTTCGCTTTCACTCCGATTGTATACCATCCACCAGCGGCAACTGCGACAATATCCAACCATCCTTGGGTATTGCATTGGCCACAGTCATTGAGCCCACCAGAGATAACTGTGTCATCCGATTTTACGCCGATTTTATGATGACCGCCAGCGGAAAGACACATTTGAAAATTGGCGATTTGCTCTCTTTTTTGAGCTAGATAAGCAAAAGCTGATTTTTTCTCTTCAAGAGGTATTTCTTCATCTGGTAACATATGCACACTCCAAGTGAGAAGTATAGTATAGGTCTAATAATTATGAACTCCTTTTCATATTACCTTCATTTCGTATTTTTTTAGATCTGAGATGTTTTCCCACTACATTTTTCTAACCCCTTTTCATCTACTTTTTAATATAGGAAACCAATCCCCTGTATACTCATGAATGCAGGTGTCTTCATGAAAATCTACTCCATCACTATGACTACACATCTCTACTATTTACAAAGCACTAAAAAATGTACATATCTAAAATAAATTTCACATATCAGTACACTTTATCTGTATAAAGAACAAACATTTGTTTGAATTAATGCACATAATGGAAGGATTTTTGCCTTGGGAATGGTGTCTGGTATGGTGGATAATATCCACCCCCTTCTTGTATCTTGGTATCATTGGACTGCAAAACGTAATGAAAGATAACAGAGAGTTTCTCCCCCTACTTGGGGTTTGTGGAGCATTCATTTTTATCTTGTCCGCATTAAAACTCCCATCAGTGAGCGGAAGCTCCTCTCATCCAACAGGAACAGGCCTCTCTACCATCTGCTTTGGAGTGTTTGTCACCTCTATTATCGCCTCTATCGTTCTCCTGTTCCAAGCCCTCCTCCTTGCCCATGGAGGCCTCTCCGTACTTGGAGCAAATATCTTCTCAATGGCAATCGCAGGACCACTTGTAGCATATGGTGTGTACACATCACTCAAGAACACATCAATCTCTATCTATATCACGGTCTTTTTAACCTGTGCTACTGCAGATCTGACAACCTATATTATTACATCACTGCAACTTGCTCTTGCATACCCAGCCATGGTTGGTGGCATTCTTTCGTCATTTATTGCATTCCTTTCAATCTTTGCGGTCACACAGCTCCCACTTGCGATAGTTGAAGGCTGTATATTAGCACTTGTTTTTAAGTACATTATGCAGCTCAAACCAGAGATGCTGATAAAACTCAAAGTTTTCTCAGAAAAGAAAATCCAAGAAGCTACTTCTTTGGAGGGTAGTTTCTGATGACAACAAGTTTCTTTGCAAACAGATCTCTTGAAATCATTACACTTGTCGCGATCTTGCTCTTCATCACTCTCTTTCTCATAACCAGCTTTGGAGGAGAACATGAGTTTCGTGGAACCGATGATCTCGGCTCTGAGTTGGTTGCTGAACTCACTGGCATGACAGTTGATGAGTATGATCCTCTCATCCCTCAGTACGAACCTCCAAGTAAAGAGATTGAAGCTTTGCTCTTTGCACTGCAGGCCTCATTTGGTGCTCTCCTTCTTGGCCTTATCTTTGGATACTGGCTTGGACAAAGAAAAACAGAATCCTAAAAACTCGCTCCATAGAAACTCCTCAAAAACATGATAGAAACACATCTTGATCAGATCGCACAAGAAAGCCCGTTTTCACATATTCATCCGGGTACAAAACTCTTGCTCGCAGGAGGTTCACTGATTTTCTCTCTCATCTCCCCTTCTTTCCTCGTCCCTCTCATCTCCGGCCTTTGCCTCAGCCTCACCCTCCTTATCTATGGAAAAATTCACCCAGTTTTTTATGGAAAAATGCTCCTTCTCCCTGCAGTATTTTCGATAATGAGCGTACTTATTATCATTTTCATGCGTGGTGGAGGAGAGGCACTTGCCTCTATTCCCTTTCTTTGGATGGAACTCACCATAACAACACACTCTCTTGCTGAGGGGTTTCAAATCCTCTGTAGGGTCTTTGGATGCACGGTCTCACTGTATTTTATTGTACTTACAACCCCTCTCTCTGATCTCCTGAGCTCCGCAAAACGCCTTGGTGTCCCTGTTGAGCTCACTGATCTCATGATGATTATCTATCGTTATATCTTCATCGTCTATGACATGGCTGTTGAGATAGCACAAGCACAAAAGATGCGTCTTGGGTACAGGAGACCTATAGAAGCGATTCAGAGCTTTGCAATGTTATCTGGAGTTCTTTTTATCTCCAGCTGGAACGCAGGGGAAGGCCTCATTCAAGCAATGGATGCTCGTTGCTATCAAGGTGAGTTCCCTGCACTTGAACAACCAGAACCTGTTTGCATTGCTTCATTTCTTCCCGTTATCCTCTATTTAATAGGGCTTTGTACAATATTGGTACTCACACTTGATAGATCAGCTCTCCATCTACTATTGTGGATTTTATAGATTACTAAAAAAAATAAAACTTGAATATATTATGTCTATTATTATTGAAGCCCGCGATGTACGATACACATACCCTGGAGGGATAGAAGCCATAAAGGGAATTAGCTTTCACATCAGGCAAGGTGAAAAAATAGCACTGGTAGGTCCAAATGGAGCTGGAAAATCAACATTGCTTCAGATGTGCAACGGCATGATTCGCCCAAGCAGTGGCACCATGCTCGTTGGAAACACACCAATAAAGTACAACACCCGTTCCTTATGTGATATCAGGCGCCGTGTTGGATTTGTGCTTCAAAACTCAGATCGCCAGATTATTGCGCCAACCGTCTACCAGGATGTGGCGTTTGGACCTACCAATCTTGGATATGACAAACAAACGGTGCAAGATCTGGTTGAACAAGCATTGCAACAAGTCGGTCTCACTGGACTTGAACGCCGTCCTCCTTATCAGCTCTCAGGTGGCGAAAAAAAACGGGTTGCCATTGCAGGCATTTTAGCAATGGATCCTGATGTCCTTATCTTTGATGAACCAACAAGTGGACTTGATCCTGCTGGATCTGAAGAACTAATGGACCTGCTCGATGAACTCCACCATGATGGAAAAACAATCATTATATCAACACATGATCTTGAACTCGTCTATCCATGGGCTGAACGAGCGATTCTCCTGCTCAATGGAAAGATCCTAGAGGAAGATGTACCTGAGGTTGCATTTGGAGATCCAACCTGCGTACGTCTTGCTCATCTGTCTCTTCCTGTTCTACTTGAACTCTCACAAGAACTTACGGCACGTGGCATCCTGCCAACACTGCATATGCCAAAAACAATCCTTGATATGATCCATATCATTGAGTCTCAATTGAGCACACCTCCCTCAAAAACCCATGGTTCGATCTGGGTATATGATGTTGATAAGAGACAGAGCACACAAGATCTCATGCTGCACGTTCAAGAGACAAAGGCTCAGGCCATTGGTGCAATGGGAACCCGTGCAAAACAATGTATGAAGCAGGCACATATCCCTCTTGACTTCAGTTATGGCGTTATTGATAAATCCATTCTTCGAGCCCTTCGCGGTGAAGATACCTTTATTGCAACGAGTAACAAGATGGTAGCACGCATTCAGATGCGAATTGATGCATATAATCAGGAGAGCAAAAATAACATCAAAGTGGAGATTTTGTAAGAGTGAATAAACAACTGTCCACTTTTTTCTCCATACATGAGCACTACTGTTGTAGAATGCTATGTTTCTGGAAATATATACCACATAGCAATATTTTGATGAGTCTTACTTCATAGCTGGTGCAAAGGAATGTTGCAGATTTTTAGGGGTATCTTTATGTATATCTTTGAGAGAAATAGTAATTAGCTACTATAGTTATATAGTCACACTGGTTAAGCCAAACCTTTCCTTGCGACAGACTGGTTTACTTCCAATATTGAAAAAAACCAACAGGAATACAGGAATAGATGTGAGTCGTTGATAAGTCTCCAAGCTTTTCACCAATCAATGGTAAGGACAATGATCACGTGAGCAAATGGAATAGGAGAGAACGTTATGTATGAAACCGTCATGAGCACGAAAGCCCTGCCTGAGTTTTTGTCCAGGCTAATCTCAACTGAAAGAGTCCGCATCAAAGAGGCAAATGGGATTATTCAGCTTATACCAATTAAGGAAAACAAAGACCGTGCAATAGGACTTCGCGGCCTGTTTTCAGAATATCCAGATATGTCCCTTGACAAATTTTTAGAACGAAAGCACGCGGATAAAGAATTAGATCTATGAACCATTACGTTTTGGATGCCTGCGCTCTTATTGCCCTGTTATATGATGAGGAAGGGGCTGATAAAGTTGCTGATGTCATCTATGCTGCTGACAATGGTGAAGCAACGATTTCGCTCCATAAACTGAATCTTTTAGAAGTTTACTATAATGCTCATCGTTCGTGTGGAAAGGAACAAGCAGACTTGATGTTATGAGAACTAACATGGCTTCCAATAGATATTAACTCAAAAATCAGCGATGAAATTTTCCTTGAAGCTGGTCGGTTAAAAGCATCTTACAGAATTTCGCTTGCTGATTCAATCGCTCTTGCAGAGACATCTGTTTTATGTGGAGCTTATGTGGAGCACTATTGACAGCCGATCATCACGAGTTCGACATGATAGAGGAAAATGAGGAAATTTCATTTCTATGGATACGGTAAACGAAAATAGCCAGAAATATAAGGTCCCTGGAGGTCCAACACAACCAGAGATTGTAGCTATTGCTCTCTCAAAACTTGAGATCGAGCCTGATGATCTCGTGGCTGACATTGGGTGTGGAACCGGAACGGTAACTGTTGCATTAGCACAAAAAGCAAAAACTGTTTTTGCCATTGATACACGAGAAGAAGCAATCTGTTGCACAGAGAAACACTGTCTTGACACCGGCTGCTCAAATGTCTGCCTGATGCAAGGTGATGCACAGAGCATCATCAAAACACTTGATAAGATTGATCGTGCATTTTGTGGTGGTTCAAAAGGAATTGAAGAGATAATTACCCTGTTATATACACGTGGGACTGTCCGGATTGTGGTAACTGCTGTGCTTCTTGAGACAGTCATTACCGCCATACAGGCAATGAAGGAGAATGGAATGCGTTGTGAAGTTATTCACCTGCAGATCTCACGCTCAACTGAGCTTGCTGGACGAACAATGCTTATTCCGATCAATCCTGTGTATATTATCATTGGAAGCAGGTAAGGGAGGAAAAAGGATTGGGAGTCTAACATTTGAACTCTTGGCCGTCTTTAACGATTATGTGGGGTAATAATGGATAATGCATTTATTGCTAAAGTTGCACTTTTTGAAAGAGAAAAAGGGTGGCACTATGTTTCTGTGCCGACGGAGTTAAGTAGGCCACTTGAATATCTTGCAGATCGTGGGCTCATTTCGGTAGTAGCCAAAGTGGGCAATTCAAGCTGGGAGACATCGTTACTACCGATGGGTGATGGAACGCATTTCCTTGCCTTGCCTGCAAAAATACGTTCAAAAGAAAAACTATCGCTTGGTGAAGTGACTCAGGTTTCATTTGTAATACGAGAGAAACAAGAGAAAAAAAGCAAATAAGAGTTCCTTTCAAAAATTTATTGATGCATTGAAGAATACCTTTGGAGGCATGAAAGCATACTTTAAAGTAAAGAGATCTCAATAACGTACTTATTGTCCGTACAGAACATAATATTGGTGTAAATAAATGAAAGTATTCTTTATCGGATTCGGCCAGGCAGGAGGAAAAATCGCCGACAGGTTTATCAGTTATGATAAACGGACGAATGGTGGTAGTTTTCGTGCCATTGCAATCAATACAGCACGAACAGATCTTATGGGACTTGAACATATCCCCTATGAAGATCGGGTGCTTATTGGTCAGACTATAGTCCGAGGTCATGGTGTAGGAACAGACAATGACACCGGAGCGCAGGTTGCATTCGATGAAATAGATATCATCATGAATGCAATTGATCGCAAGGGTGTTGGAGACACAGAGGCTTTTATTATTATAGCAGGACTTGGAGGGGGAACAGGATCTGGAGGAGCACCTGTTCTTGCGCGCCATCTCAAGCAGATTTATCGTGAACCAGTGTATGTGCTTGGGCTTTTACCTGCTCCAGAAGAAGGAAAATTATACTCATACAACGCTGCACGCAGTCTTGCAACACTGGTGAAAGAGGCAGACAATGTTATCCTCTTTGATAATAGTGCATGGAAGAATGAAGGAGAAAGTATTAAAGGTGCATTTGATCGCCTTAATGATGAGATTGTAAGGCGCTTTGGTATTCTCTTCCGTGCTGGTGAGGTTGGAAATGCAGGCATTGGAGAGATGGTTGTTGATTCAAGTGAGATTATTAATACACTTCGTGGAGGAGGAATAAGCTCAATTGGATATGCCCTCAGTGAGATCGTGAACGCAGAGCCAGAAAGTGAGATTGA
This sequence comes from Candidatus Methanofilum arcanum, assembly GCA_031285085.1. Taxonomy (GTDB): domain Archaea; phylum Halobacteriota; class Methanomicrobia; order Methanomicrobiales; family Methanospirillaceae; genus Methanofilum; species Methanofilum arcanum. Next base: position 1,242 of record JAITWW010000046.1, on the reverse strand, counting down.
AGAACAAACTGGATTTCTAAAGACATTACTACGCCGTTCATCAGAGTCATCCCGTTCATCAGAGCCATCAATACCTGTTGGTGCTGAAAGACTCATGGGAGAGGATAAAACCTCACGAACACTCTCTCTTGTACGGCGGGCAATGCTTGGAAGACTAACATTACCATGTGATTTTACAAGTGCAAGCCGGGCTCTTGTACTTGTTGCAGGTCCACCTAATGAGTTAGATCGAAAAGGTATTGAAAAAGCAAAGAGTTGGGTTGAAGAGAATATTGCAGGTGTTGAGGTCCGTGGTGGAGATTATCCTGCAAACAGCAGATATATCGCAACAGTTGTGCTTCTTGCCTCGCTCTCAAATGCACCACGAGTCACACATCTTCTAGAGGTTGCAAAGGAGACAAAAGAGACTGCAAAGAGCATTGATGAACAGAACACACTAAAAATGGATGAAAGTATTGATCCACTTTTTGACTGATGAGATCAAAAACAAAGGTGCGATTCGGTTTTTATACAGAAAAGCACCTCACATAACACCACATAAGTGATTTAGATCACAGACATTATTGCTATGCACACCATATATCAGATCATAGATTGTACATTTAGGGGGAAACGAATATGAAATCACTATCGTTTTTGTGTATATGTATCGCAATTGTTGTTACTAGCTTGTGCGGAGCAGTAACAGCAGATATCGGAGTTGGCGTTGTTGACATTCGACCTACCGGGGATCTGGAGTCTGGAATAACTCAGGTTTCTGCTGACTTTACGATTGATTTTTATCCACTCGGTGGCGAGACAATGGCTGCAAATGAAAAGATCCGTCTCACTACTGCTCTTGAAAATCCATCATGGGGTATTACTCTTGTCCTTGACGGAGTTGAGAGTAAGCGATTTGCATCTCCGGTCAGAAGTGGAGATTATAGTGCCGTTGAGCTGACAGCATGGGAATTTTCATATAAAACAAATGACGAAAAGGTTCATGTTCAGCTGACTGGAAAAACTCCACAAGTTACTGAATCAAAGGATATCCTGATTGCAGGTGTTGAACTTATGGATTCAAGTGGACGTGTGCTCAATGAAGCAAAGCGTGCGGTGAAGTTCGTGCTCAACCCAAATGAGCTTTTGGGTGAGGTATCAACTGTTTCATCAGATCTTTCAACACTTCAATCTGATATTGATAAAGCAGCAGCAAAAGGGATTAATGTAGCTGCGGCGGATGCAAAATATGACGAAGCACAG
>JAITWW010000108.1 GCA_031285085.1 Candidatus Methanofilum arcanum | reverse complement strand
ATCTTTTTTCCTAAAATTCAAGTTTTTTCTGGAACTATAGAGAATCTCCCAAATGAATATCAATCAAAGGAAAACAAACTTAGTTTATCGAGTTCCAGGACATTTAGTCTTAATAACGTTCCCATAGTCTATGACTTTAGCGCTCAAATAGAGCTTCAAAACAATGACTATGTACATGTTGTTTGCCTTAAGGATTGGTTTAAAGGGAGGCTTAATGCCATTGCAGTGCATAATGCTTCAACGAATGCATGTTATTATTCACACACGTTTATACTAAATATAGCCATGCTCGTTTGCTTTCCTATTCTATTCTTCTTTGGGGCCTTATTTTTACTGTCTCCACTTACATCGCCAATAACACTTCTCTTTTGGGGTGCAATTCCAGTTGGCATTTGGGGATGGTTAAATTCTTTGCGTGCTAAAAAAATCGTACTTGAGTTTCAGAAAAAGCAAAAAAAGCAAATTGTCCCGTGAAATAAAGTGCGCTAAGCAATGTAGCAGTGCACTTTACCTCAGCCAATTTTGACAAACAGGTTGGGACATGAACGGTTACGTTACAGATTCTCATTATAAGAGAGAGTTTGACATTTTTATCTTCCAACTCCTCTCATACAACTCAAACCATTGACTTTTAAGGATCCGCATGATAGATTAAGCAATAGTACAGGTACTAATGTGTAAATGTCAGTAAATTCAGCAGCTTTATGTGGTTCGTGATGAATTAATTTAGATACGCTGAATATAACAGGGAGACACTATATGGATTGGTTACGTGCGAATCTTGAAGAGATGAATTATCAAGCCTCTGGTGATACAAATTTAGAGGATCTTTTGCGGATAGTTGGAATTAAATCAAAGGGTTTTAGAAAAGCAGAAGCTGTTGAAGCTCTCTATCATTTTTTTTCAGATCCACATTCCGCCACTGAATTGTTCCACCAGTTAGACGATTATGAAAAAGAGTTATTGACTTGCATTGTACAGAGCAAATATCGTCCTTTAGAAGAAGAACTCGATGAAATCGCAAAAAAATATGGATTTCATGCAAATTATAGATCTTACTACGGGTATCGAAACAAGTTTTTCCCAAAAGACTCTAAATTGAACGCTTTTTTCGTCAACAGGCAAGTTCCCCAACATTTTAGGGATTACCTTGAAAAAGTGATCCCGCCATATGTTTTTGCCTTTCATCCAAGCGTGGTAGAAGAGATGGACAAGTATGCTACCATTATCGGTCGAGAGAGCAGGTATAAAGATTTTGACATGTTCCTGAGCTTTATTAACAGTAACAAAGTTGTTGCTACGAAAGCTGGAGGTTACATAACCAAGGCTTCACTCTTAAAATTCCATGGAATCGCTAAATATGACGAAATCTGTAACAACGACACCGGTGAGTTAGAAGATATACGAAATCTAGGAGATACGATAGTCAGCTTCGGCATGCTCATGCTGCTCCGCTCTGCTGATGTTATTGATGTCGTTCAAGACAAATTTGTACTCTCAAAAGCAGCTTCGCATTTTGTGGGTTTAAGTATGCTTGAGAAAGCAAAGTACTTATTCACGAAGTACATGCGATACGAAAACCACACTGTAGATGAATGCTCCCGCATTTCTTCCACGAAACTAAAGTTTTTGAAAAAGAGGTATGATTTATCTGGACCACGAGCGGAGATTGTTTCATATTTAGCAAAATGTCCAGTGAATGAATGGATCAATTTTGGAGAGTTTTCAAAAGAAATAGATAAAAGTAACAGGGCGCTCTTTGAAGGCGTCGGAGAGGTATTGATCCAAGATGATTACCATGACATGTTTTATGAGTCCCCCTCCTGGGACTGTTTCGAGCATTGTGCCATCAGTGTCGTCCTGATGGAGTACCTCGCGGTTCTTGGAGCAGTGGATATATTGGCAGAAGATACGTCTCACAGTGAGTATTTGTATTATTCTGCATATGAGACCGCCTATTTCAGGGTGACTGACTTAGGTGCGTACTTATTTGGAATAACAAATTCCTATGAAGAAAAAGAAGTGGTGAGTTTCTCAGACGGTGAAAAAGGCTTTATCGTACAGCCGAATTTTGACGTAGTGATTGCAAACAGTCTAGATCGCATGCGCCATGAGTTGTTTTTTGACCGATTCACAAAAAAAACAGTCAATGATAAGGAAGTAAGTGTGTACAAACTGGATTTCTTTGGTATGGCAAAAGCGCTGACCATTGGATTGATGATTCACGAGATCAGCAGTTATTGCGAAACATTTTCCAATGTGCCCCTGCCAGATAATGTGAAGAGTGCATTTGTAGAATGGGAGGCACAGAGCAAGAGAATCCGGATTCGGAGTGTTACCGTTATAGAAGCTGATGATCATTTCTTAGTCGAAGAAATAGCCAATTATAAGGGAATGAGGGCTATTTCAGAAGGAGAAGTGTCCTCAGTATTGATACTCACTCCAGGCTCAGAAAAGAAGGCGAAAGGCCTTATTGAGAAGAATAAGCGCTTTTGCGTACTTTTATGATAGATTTTAATCCTATGAAAAATTGGTCAGATCCAGTTAGATCATACAGAACAATATGTCCAGGAATGATCGAATAAAAAACTGATTCTTTTTCTCAGGAGATCACAGATGTTCTGCTGTGTTGCACTACCAACAGATACATCCGAAACCCATGAAATTCATGGAATGTTTCATTAATATATTTAAATGATAATAATCACCATACAATATTTTTTTGTATTATGTGTCATATGGTTTATTAAGTCGCTTATTTTCAAGAGTTGCACGATATAATGACGCGAAAACATAAGGCAGATCTGCGGAACTCCAGTAGCTTCAGCAGCTTTATGTGGTGTCTCGTGAATTAATTTAGATACACTGAATATAACTAGGAGGAACTATGGACTTACTTACGAATCTTGAAAAAACCAATCTTCAAGGTTATGACAATAGCAATTTAATGAGCATTATGCGGATGGTTGGAATAAAGCCAACTGGGATTAAAAAAGCAGAAGCTGTTGTCATATTATATCATTTTTATTCTGATCCAAATTCCGCCGCCACATTGTTTCAGCAGTTAGATGATTATGAAAAAGAGTTATTGACCTGCATCGTACAGAGCAAATATCGTCCTTTAGAAGAAGAGATCAAGGAAATCGCGAAAAAATATGGATACAATCAAGTTTCATTTTCTTTTTACAGCCGTTTGGATAGGTTCTTTCCAAAAGATTCGAAATTGTATGCATTTTTTGTGAACGGTCAAATCCCTGATGCCTTTAAGGAGTACCTTGAAGGAGTGATCCCACCATATGTTCGTCTCTTTCCTCCCTCTGAAATAGAAGACATGAACGAGTACGCTTCCATTATCGATCGAGAGAGCAGGTATAAAGATTTTGACATGCTCCTGAGCTTTATCAACAATAACAAAGTTGCTGCTACCAAAGCTGGAGGTTACATGAACAAAACCTCGCTCTTAAAATTTCATAAAGTCGCTGGATACGACGAGATCTGCAATAATGAGAGCGGTGAGGTAGAAGATATACGCAGTGCAGCAGATACGATAGTCAGCTTTGGTATGATAATGCTGCTTCGCTGTGCTGACGTCATTGATATCGTTCAGGACAAGTTTATCTTCTCAAAAGCAGCTTCTCACTTTGCAGGTTTAAGCATGCCTGAAAAAGCGAAGTACTTGTTTGAGAAGTACATGCGACATGGCAATCGCATTATAGATGAGTGTTCCCGTATTTCCTCTTCGAAACTTAAATTTTCAAGAAGTGTATATGATTTATCTGGACCACGCAGTGAAATTATTTCATATTTGAGAGAATGTCCGGTGAATGAATGGATCAATTTTGCCTATTTTTCAAAAGAAATACAGAAAGATAATAAGATGCTCTTTGACGTCGTTGGAGGCGCATTGATTCGAGATGATTACCATAAGCAGTATATTGGATCTGCTTCCTGGACGAGTTTTGAGAACTGCGCCATTAGCATTGTCCTGATGGAGTACCTCGCGGTGCTGGGAGCGGTGGATATACTCACAGAAACAAAATCTCGTGGATATTATGATGATTATTCCGCATATGAAACAGCCTACTTCAGGGTGACAGACTTAGGTGCGTACTTGTTTGGAATGACGGATTCCTATCAAGAAAAAGAAGCAATGAGCGCCTCAGGAGATGAAAATGGCTTTATCGTACAGCCGAATTTTGATGTGGTGATTGCAAACGGCCTGGACCGCATGCGCCATGAGTTGTTTTTTGACCGATTCGCAGAAAAAACCGTCGCAGATAAGGAAGTAAGTGTGTACAAGTTGGATTTCTTTGGTATGGCAAAAGCGCTGACCATTGGATTGATGATTCACGAGATCAGCAGTTATTGCGAAACATTTTCAAATGTGCCCTTGCCAGATAATGTGAAGAGTGCATTTGTGGAATGGGAGGCACAGAGCAAGAGAATCCGGATTCGAAATGTTGCAGTTATAGAAAGTGATGATCATTTCTTACTCGAAGAGATAGCCAACTATAAGGGTATGAAGGCTATCTCGGAGGGAAAAGTATCCTCAGTATTGGTACTCGCACCCGGCTCAGAAAAGAAGGCGAAAGGCCTTATTGAGAAGAATAAGCGCTTTTGCATGCTTTTGGGATAAGCTGATATCTCTATGCAAAATCTGTCAAATCCACTGATCGTACAGAGCGGTGTCCGTGTTGCTCGAAGTAATGAAGCAGTTATTTGAGGAAGCCAGAGACGCATTAAACAGTTTCGCGGAGCTACAAAAAAGCTCGAAATACATGCATACATATACATTTTCAGCAAAAAGACAGATGTTCCTCACTGAGCAGGGGTATAAAGCCGCATTTTGCCATCTGGGGAACGCATTTTTAACTGATTGCAATTTGTAACCGTTTCATTTCCCTGATCTTTAAGACGCTTTTTCACAATTTTCCAGTAATTTCTTCCCGTCTGATAATCATTATCAGTCCGCACTGCAACTACATCAATAATCGAAAACCACCACTTCTCATTCTCCTCATCCCAAGCAGTACGAGCTTGCCTCCTTTCAAACAGTTTGATATTATTTTCAGAATCATCCACCATATTGTGGCTTTTCCCCATTTTTAGACTATTCACTACATGTACGGAGCTAAAATATTTTCGCCAGAACAACGCAGGAGAAGTTTTGATTCTGAGTGCCTTATGGGTATGCTTGGGAAGTTATGTTACCTGGGGATGAAGATTATGAGATGCACTAATTCATGAATTCATGGGAATGGATGCTTACATCTGTTTGGATGGTTCCTTTTAGAGTTATCTCTAAAACTCTCTCCACCGCCCAGAGCGGCAGATTCAAAAGCCATCCTTGTTCATGGTAATCAGCCATGTTCGTTCGTATCGAAAGAGTTGGATTGAATGTATCACGGTAGATCCTGAGACTCTTGGCTTGCAAGTTGAGCTCAGCTTTCACCTCAATTGGAATCACATTGTTTCCATTGTCGATCACAAAATCAATCTCAGCGCTGCCCCGTTCATTAGTCCAATAGTACGTCTGAATGCCTTTTTTAGTCTTGAGTTGCTGCAAAACATATTGTTCGGTCAATGCTCCTTTAAACTCCCTAAATAACTCATTTCCATCAAGTAGCGTATCTTGCCGTAGCCGTACCATGCAGGAGAGCAAACCCACATCTCCCAAAAAAATCTTAAATGCCTTCAAATCCTCATATGCTTTCAAGGGGATCTGTGAAGTCGTCACTCGGTGAACCTTGTGTACAAGTCCACAGTCAGAAAGCCACAGCAATGCAAGCTCGTACTCCTTGGCTCGTGCTCCCTCTTTAATAAGACCGTACATAAACTTCCTATTTTCTTTAGCGAGCTGCGCAGGAATGCTGTTCCATAACATGCGAATGCGAGGCACAATACTGCTTGGTGCATGCTTTGAAAAATCCTGTTCATATGCTTCCAAAATCTGCTGCTGGATCTCTCGCACTTCATAAAAGTCTCTGTTACCAGAAAAGGCTTGGACTGCTTCTGGCATTCCGCCTACGTAGTAGTAATAGCGTAGTAGCTCGATATACTCCTGCTTGAAGGTAGTTGCAAGCTCGAAGTCGCCTTTGAGAAGGAGCTCCACATACTGTCCTTTATTCATCGCCTGCATAAACTCGATGAATGACAGAGGGTGAAGATCTAAAAACTCAACCTTCCCTACTGGAAAAGATGTTCCCTGATGCAGCGCCACACCAAGCAAAGAACCAGCGCAGATAATTTGGTACTGAGATGCAGTCTCATTGAAATATTTGAGGGAAGTCAACGCTTCTGGCACTTCCTGTACCTCATCGAAGATGAGTAAGGTGTTTTCAGAATCTATCTTGTGCCCAGCATACAGTTCAAGACCCATTACAATGCGTTCCACATTCAAATCAGCTAAAAAAAGGTCCTTCATTCGCTGATTGTTGTCGAAATTTATATAAACCGTCTTTTCAAAGGCAGTCTTGCCAAACTCGCGCATCAACCAGGTCTTGCCAACCTGCCTTGCTCCCCGTATAATCAGCGGCTTTTGATTTTTACGTTGCTTCCAGTGGTGCAAATCCTCCATTGCAGTACGGTACACGGGCATTCACCTCTTAGTATAATATGACTTACCTCTACTTAACAAAAACTACGATGACTTTTTGTATTCAGAGTACATTTTCACAGACGACATTATGATCTTTTTTTAAATGGTGATTTCGAAGAAGAAAAAATGGGAATTCAAAAGTGAATGAGGAGGTTTTGGTCCTTACCACTGGTTTCATTCTTGCATCATAAACTGTGGATTGCCAGTGAATCTTAGCTTTTGAGTTATCTTTGGCATTCTGCAAACAATACTCATACTATTTTTTCTTTTTTTTGCTATGAAAGCAATTCTTCTCCTGTTAGAGATTATTTATACATAATTTTGATGATTTTGATAATTTTGATAACTAAAGATGTATTTTTACAGAATTGTATCATTTCTTCTTCCCCACCAACAGGTGGCGAGTTGTTACATTTATACTCTTTTATCACAAAACTGTACACCAATGAAAAAGCCATCCCTGCTTGTGACCTGTGGGCTTCCATATACAAATGGACGATGTCATATTGGTCACCTTCGAACCTATGTTCCTGCCGACTTTTATGTGCGGTACAAACGAAGATGTGGCGTTGATGTGACATTTATCTGCGGCTCAGATAATCACGGAACGCCCATCGTTGTAAGTGCAGAGGCAGAGAACACAACACCACGTGCATTATCAGAGCGATATCATCACCATTTTGATGTGACATTTCAAAAAATGCAGATCTTTTTTGATAGATTTGGGATGAGTGATGATCCCACAAATCGGCATCGAACCACAGATATTGTAACCCGCATGATAAACGCTGGATATGTCTATCCAAAAGTTATTCACCAGGCATACTGTCCAAGATGCTCGCGATTTTTGCCAGATCGATATCTGAAAGGAACATGTCCACATTGTGGGAAACAAGCACGGGGTGATGAATGCGATCAGGGATGTGGAAAGCCTCTTGCACCAGGAGAGTTGGTTGATCCTGTCTGCACAATATGTGGAACAGATGCAGAGTTTCGAGAGCAGGAACATTACTTCATGAGGCTGAGTGAGTTTGGTTCTGAACTTGAAGGATTTTTAGAGCGGCTGAAAGGAACGGAGAACTCACGAAATTATGCAAAGGGATGGCTACGTGAGGAGATTCATGACTGGTGTATCACTCGAACCCTTGACTGGGGTATTCCTTTTCCAGGTCGAAGTGATCTCACGATATATGTCTGGGTAGATGCGCCAATAGGGTATATTGCATTTACAGAGGAGTGGGCAAAAGAGAAGGGTATAGACTGGAAGGAGAAGTGGTGTAGTGATGATTGTGAAATTACACACTTTATTGGGGTTGATATTACCTATCATCACTGCCTGTTTTGGCCTGCAATGCTTCATGCGGCTGGTTATAGGATGCCAGACACCGTTATTGCATCAGGGATGGTGAAGATCGATGGTCAAAAGTTTTCAAAGTCTCGGGGATATGTGGTGTGGGCAAATGAGGAGTATTTAGACCGTGGGCTGTCTGCTGATTATCTGCGATACTATCTGTTGTCATACACAAGTCATACGAAGGAGCTGAATTTTTCATGGGGTGTTTACCAGGAGAGAATAAATAACGAAGTCGTAAATACGCTTGGAAATTTTGTATATCGTGCGATGCATTTTGCATATAAGGAGTATGGAGGTATTCCAGAAGTAGCACCACAAAATGAGATTTTTTCCCAGATTCAGGAGACATTAGACTCGATTCAGGCTGCTATTGAATCCTATGAGTTTAAGGAAGCAGTAGATGCCATTATGGCGCTTGCAGCCTATGGAAATAATTATATTCAAAATAGTGCTCCATGGAAGGTTAAAAAAACAGACCCAGATGCTGCACAGCAAATTATTGCTGACTGTCTGCAACTGACAAAAGCACTGACGATTTTGATAGATCATGTGATGCCAGAGCATGCAAAAAAGATCTGGGATCTGCTTGGAGTTACAACTCCACTTTCAGAGACCTCATTTTCAGATGTGCTCACTCCCCTCTTTGGAAATGCAGAATTAAAAAAGCCAGAGATTGTATTTCAAAAACTTGATGATGATCTGATCAAAGGGTTTGAGGAGATACTCAAACAGCGTATTGAAGCTCTTGCAGCAGGGGAAGCAGAGAGTGAGAGAGACAAAGAGGCAAAGAAAGATATGATGAAATCAGAGGGGATAAAAGCACCACAGCCACCATGTATTTCATCTGATGCATCAGAAGAGCAAGAGCAAGAGGGAGGGCGCCCAGAGATTACCATTGATGAGTTTTCAAAGATGGAGCTTCGCATAGGCAAGATTCTTGAGGCAAAAGGAATTCCAAAGTCAAAGAAGTTGCTTTGCTTGCAAGTAGATATCGGGCGTGAAGTTCGCCAGATCGTAAGTGGCATCGCACCATTTTATGCTCCAGAGGATTTGGTTGGAAAGTATGTGGTTGTTATCTGTAATCTAAAGCCTGCAAAGCTGATGGGTGTAGAGAGCTATGGGATGGTACTTGCAGCAGGTGATGAAGCCGTATTATTATCTCCAGTAGCAGAGGTTCCAGTTGGGACACTGATTCGATAAGCAAAACAGACTTTCCAACTTTTCACTTGTTTATTGCTCATTATTTCTTGTTTAATATCCATTATTCATTACTTATGTTACAAGTGGCACACAGATCTGGCGATTTGCCTGTGCATGAAACTCTACTGCTACAAAAACACCATATGTCTCAAAGAGTGAGTCAGAAGTAATAACCTCACCTGGATCTCCATATGCAGTACAGGAAGCCTTGTGCATGATCGCTGCTTTGTGAGAAGAGATAAACCCGTGATCAGGCACGTGGGTTGACATCAGCGAAGATATACCTTCTTTTGCGAGAGCTTTGATAATAGAAAGGCATTTGAACTGATTGCCGTAATCCAGATGAGATGTTGGTTCATCGAGAATTAAAATATCTGGTTCCTGAGCAAGGGCACGGGCAATAACACACATCTGCCGTTCACCTCCAGATATCTCAGTGATCGGTCGATCCAGGAGATGTTCAATTCCAATGCGTGTAGCTGCTGCATGTGCTTTTTGTTTATCGCTGTCTTGAGGCTGCTGATGCATTTTAAGATGAGGAGCACGCCCAAGAAGAATAAAGTCAAAGGCGGTAAATGGAAACATGGCATTGTGTATCTGAGGTACATATGCGATGCGACGTGCCCATTCTTCTCTGCTGTACTCAGATATATCTTTTCCATCAAGTGAAATAGAGCCAGAACGTGGGTTTAAGATTCTGACAAGGCATTTGATAAATGTCGATTTTCCAGTTCCATTTGGCCCAAGAATTGCCATAACCTCTCCTTTTCCAATGTTTATCGATACATTTGAAAATACAACTGAGTCTTTTGTGTATCCAAATGAAAGAGCATCGGTTACCAGCTTCATGACCATCCAACCTTCTTTCTTGTCAGTAAATATGCAAAGAACGGAGCCCCAATAAGTGCTGTAAGCACGCCAAGAGGAACCTCTGTTGATGTAAGTGTGCGTGCTATATTATCAACGATAAGTAAAAATGCAGCACCCATGACGGCAGAGAGAGGAAGCATTTTTGTGTACTCCGGGCCGACAAGCATACGTGAGAGGTGAGGTATCACAAGTCCTACCCATCCAATCACGCCAGAGATGCTTACCGCTGCTGCAGTAACAACTGTTGACGCAGTGATGATCAACGCTCCAAGAACTCTTGTATCCACACCAAGTGCAGTTGCTTCTTCCTCACCAAGTGCAAGGATGTTGATACGCCAGCGAATGAGAAGTAAAACTCCAACACCGAACGTGATAGCAGGTGTTATACTTATCAGATCTCCCCAGTCTGTTCCGGCAAGGGAACCCATTAACCAGGAAACAATCTCTGGAAGCTTGTTCATTGGATCTGCAATGTCTTTGATAAGCATTACAAAGGCATTAAACACAGTTCCAACGATAATTCCTGCAAGTACCAGGATAAGCGTAGATGCAGGACGGTACAGCCGACTGATAAGCCACGTCATACCAACTGCAATCATTCCACATGCAAAAGCCATGGTTTGGATCAGGAGTGGCTCACTTGATATCAGAATGGCAAGTGATGCTCCAAAACCAGCTCCTGCTGAAACCCCGAGTATGTCAGGGGATACAAGTGGATTTCTAAACATTCCCTGATATGCAGCTCCTGCAACAGAGAGAGCAGATCCAACAAGCAATGCAGCAGCAATTCGCGGGAGACGAATTTCAAGGACGATCGTTTCCTGAACAGAAGGAAGGGAATGTATGGGAGTGATTTGGAAGATCTCAAGCACTGCTGAGATAACAATCAGGTATGCATCTGCAACATGTATTGGAAATCTTCCAAGTGTGAGGGAGATCAAGATAAGTACTGGAATGAGTGCAAAGATGACATATCCAACAAGAGTTGTTGGAAGCCATGTTCTCATTGAAGTCAATTGTCCCCTATCTCCCTGTTCATTGTCCCTTGTACATTATGCCTTGTCTTGTTTCTCCTGAACTCCACCAGTATTGACTTGTTTTGTGTCTGTGAGAATGAAGTCAACTGTTTCAGCATCGATATCAAGGCCATAGAATGTGCTATAGAATGTCACGATCTCCTCCTCGATATTGAGATCTACATACTCAGGATAGAGTGTCTGTGCAAGCCAGATCATACCAAGAATAGATTCTGGAACTGGAAGATCCCATGATGCAAGGTACTTTGGAAGACGGTATACTGCACCATTTTTCACCGCTTTCAGATCGCTCCACTGGCTGTCTACCATAATATCTTCAATAGATGCTGAACAATAAGGAGCAAGCATAATAACATCAGGATCCCAGAGATAGAGCTGTTCAAGGTTAATAGTAATGTCTGCACCAGATTCACCAGCTGAGACACTGCTTGCACCTGCGATCTCTATCATTGAGCTTTGGTACTGCTCCGCATCAAATGTATTGAGTGGTTCAGATTTTGTCATGTATACAAAAAGGCGTTCATCCTCAGGAACAAGATCTGTCTGGTTCTTCAGTTTTTCAATGGTTCCCATGAAGTACTCTTCAAATGCTGCTGCATCAGCTTCTTTTCCAAGCATTGCACCAAGCATGTTTGCACTTTCAATGAGGAGTTCTGGACTTTCAACATAATCCACAACAACAGGAATGTTGGCACTACGAACAGGAGTATTAATGGATTCATCACTTCCATATCTGCCGATGGTTACATCAGGATAGGTAGTCAGTAGTTCTTCGACATTGACCTTCTTTCCATAGTGAGTGACGAAAGAGTCATCAAACTGTGGATATAATGAGCGGATCATTTCATAGTCAGCAGGGCCAAAGTTTACAGAAGTTAAGATATCAAGTGCATCAAGCACAAATACGAGCTGGGTTCCAAAAGGATCTAATGATCCAAGGCTCGTAATATCTGCTGGAACAATGGATTCATAGCCAGCCATATCAATGATGATATTGTACTCGCCATCTGGAGTGATTTCCCATGCAGATGCTGGTGAAATTGCCAGCAAGGCAATGAGAAGTATTGTTATGTGCGATAAAGTAAATGGTGTAGCTTTCATGGAGTACTTCCTGATATCGATGAAAAGATATCATTTAGCTTTTAGTTTACTTTATTAAAAAGTAAGCTGGATTGTATTATCACATCTCCTGAGGTCGCTTCGTTTATTATCTCACTGAAATGACTCATGAACACGAATGATAGTGTATCACAAAGGACGAAGAGGGGAGGAAAAACAGAGGAAAGTAATGGCAGATGAGATAACAACACAATATGCTTCAAAGATGAAGATTACATATCATCCGATTGGTATTGTTCATTCCAAACATACCATATCTGATGATACTCCTATTCAAGCAGTTTTCGATGACTCATTTGGAACAATCGAAGTGTTTGAAGAGTACCAAGAGGGGTTATTAGATATTGAAATGTTTTCACACCTGATTTTATTGTATCATTTTGATCGATCGGGGGGGCCTGAACTGATTCGAAAGCCATTTCTGGATGATAAAAATGATCGTGGAATATTTTCTATTCGACATTTTAACCGTCCAAATCCTATTGGATTTTCAATTGTAAGGTTATTATCAGTTCATAACCGTTATATTGAGATTACCGAGGTTGATATCTTGGATGGAACACCCATTATTGACATCAAGCCTTATGTGTATCAGTTTGATCATCGCGATGAAGTTATAGATGGGTGGGTGGACAAAACGCAGCTTGGTGAGAAGAAGGGAAAGAGTATAACTCCAAAGTCACTTCGTGAAGCACAAAAATAAATGTGTCATTCATCTCCATTTTCACTGAGAGATAGTTCTATGCAGTAAATATGATTAATGAGACACGTCAATTAACATATATGCATATACCACTAGAGACGCTTAAAACCCACCCAGAACCATCTGCTGCTGCGTTTTTTCGGGATCTGCGAGAACTGTACACCAAGAGTTGCACGCTTTGTGTAATCGCAACAATGGCAGAGGAAGATCTCTTTTCTGCATTTTGCACACCAACATCTCCAAAAGAGATTGAAAAAACACGTGGATTTTCACCAGGAATGCTGGAGTACATGTGTGATATCTGTGTGCATGCTGGATTTTTGAGAAAAATTGGGGAGAGATACCATATTACTCACTCTGCACAAACATACCTAACAGTAGATTCTCCATATTCACAGCGTAGTTCTCTTCGAAGTATGTCTTCACATCTTCAGACACTCTGGTTTTCCCTCTCTGATCGTCTGTACCATGGCCCACATATATTTGATCGTGCACAGTTTTTCCATGACAGCTCACTTCCTGCAATGGCAGCGAGTACGCTCTGTGGCAGAATACAAGATACTCTGCAAGAGATTACCATTTTACCAGAGTTCCAACATTGGGAGCATATCATTGATATTGGGGGAGGACATGGATTATATGCGATTGCAATAGCATCAGAGAACCCACATATAACTGCTATTGTACAGGATCTTCCTGGAGTAACCCCTCTTGCTGAAGAGACGATCAAAGAGTATGGGATGGAGAGTCAGATCAAGACATTGCCTGGAGACTACCTGGAATGTGATCTTGGAGAGTCTGAATCATATGATATGGTGTTTGTATCTTCTACTCCAGCAGGAACCATGGATGTCATGTCAGATAGAATTGCTCGGATCCTGAAACCAGGTGGGTATTTCATCAATGTACAGCCAAGTGAGGAGAGCATTGAGGATGCCTTTTCACAGCTTGAGTGGATGCTCTGGACTTTTTCTGATGCACAGGAATCAAAAACAACATGGAAAAAAGGAAAAGAATTTCCCCAGCCTGGCTATCTTGATCATCTTGAAAAACATGGAATTATGCTACACAAGACAGTTACCATCTCTGATCCATATCGAGAGGGATTCACCGTGAAGATGCTGATTTTGCAGAAGGGAGATAAAAATTACGTTGAAGCACCGATATCCTAAAATACCCTCATGTTTTGCAAGATAGGGTACTAGTTATTCACTAGAATTATTCATGAGTCATAAAATAAATTACATACATTATTCCTAATTAGTAAAATGCATTTCCACGATAAATGGCTATCGACTCACTAAATGCGGGAATTAACATCTTATTTTCTGTGATTGATGGTGTTCGTGTTCATAAGAACCATAACATCATGCATTATGATGCAGTGGGTATGGAGATGAAAAGATGTACTGCTTGTAAAGCCAGTTTTAAGGCAGAAGAAAAACAAAATATAAGTTGGTTTATGGATAAAAAGTATATTTGTTACTGTGGCCTTTACTGCGAAAACTGTCCAGTTAAGGCGAAAATCGCACCTGCAGCTAAAGTATTGTATAAGGAGATGAAGGAAGCAGGGTTTGAAGAAATAATACACATGATTCCTGGAGGCGATGGTTTTTGGCCATTTTTAAAAGACATGGCTGATGGTGGGGTATGTACCTCATGTCAAGATGGAAGTGGAAATCCGGGTTGTGCAGTTAGAATATGTGCACAGGAAAAAGGTGTCGAGATTTGTGCTTTGTGCGAAAGTTACCCTTGTGAGAAATTCGATCCTTTTTTTGAAGGATACTCTGTACTAAAACAGGACAATGCACTACTCCGTGAGGAAGGCATGGATGCATGGGCAAAATTGCAAGATGAACGTCGTGCAAAAGGGTTTACATACGCAGATAAAAAATAAACCAATCTGGAAGGGAATGCTAGGAAATTGAAGTATGACGATAGAACCACAAGTGCGAGAAATGTTAAAGGTAATAGTAAAAAATGTTAAAATGGTAATGCCAGTAAGTGCTATTTACCTATTTGGTTCGTATGCCTATGGTACGCCAAATGAAAATAGCGATTTGGATATTTACATTGTAACTTCAGATAAATCAAAAAGGAGGATAGATTGGGCGATTCAAGCAAGAAAATCATTTGGTGCCAAAGTAAAGTATCCGATTGATTTAATCGTAAACTATGATGATGAATTTCATAACAGAAGTAAAATCAATGTTTCACTTGAATATGAGGTGGCAACGAAGGGGATAAATATCAGTGCCTGCTAATGAAGTTTTTTCTGAATGGATACACTTTGCTGAAGGCGATTTGGAAGTTGCAAAGCATATAACTACTATGTATAGGCCTAATGTAGAAATATCTTGTTACCATTGCCAGCAATACGCCGAAAAAGCTTTGAAAGCGTTTTTGATTTTTCCACTTTGTGCAACCTAAATTTATTCACGATTTAGTCGTACTTTGCAATGATTGTCAGAAAATTGATAAATCCTTTGCTAACCTTAATGAATACTGCTATGTTCTTAGTCAACACGCAACCAATACAAGATATCCAGGCCCTACAGAACTAAATGAAATGGATATGAAACAGGCAATAGACCTTGCTGAAAAGGTACTGGCGTTTGTAAAAGAAAAAACAGTTTAATACGACATCGCCCACGTCCATTACGAACCTTTTTCGTGCAGAAATGCAGAAAAAGGTGTATTTATTCACGACTCAATCATGAACTGCAGATTTTTCTCAGACAACAATGACCAAGAAGCATCAACTTTCGAGCCAGACTTTCGAGCCAGTATATCGCTTAAACTCATGCAGTGACACGGTCAGATCACGCGTAAACGTAATCTGGGTACTGCGACAGAGCTTCATTGCCATCTCCATCATACCACGGATCTGGGCGACCTTCCCCAAGCCAGATATGGAAAATAGATGCTGATTTTGCAAAAGGGAGATAAAAATTACGTTGAAGCACCGATATCCTAAAATTCCCTCATTTTTTGCAAGATCAGGGACGATGTTGGCCGGTAGTGATAGGTACGCTAAAAAAGGAGATGTCAACAAAGGTTGACATCTATCCAAGTTGGAACTTTGATAAATATGTCCAGCTGCGATAGAGCTTTTCTTCCATGGCAACTACCATGGTTTTTGGCTCCAACAGTTAGAACTTTGATACATACGTTCATCTACGATAAAACTCTTCTCTTCTTCCAAAGCAACGACCGTGGTTTTTAGGTCCAACAGTTGGAATCAGTGCCACATTCTCCGTCGCTTTTTTGAATCCAGTTTCGCCGCAGATATTTCCGTTATTCTTTTCCTTTTCAGTTGTTCGTTTGTTCGTCGTCGGGGTCATCCAGGTCAACGGGGGCGACAAGACCACCGAGGCTGACAACGCTGATAATGTCACCGCGGTGCCAGGGTCAATCACAGGACCTGTGGTTTGCCGTCACCAGAGGTGGAGGAGGTGAAAAGTGAGGAAAAGGTGCAAAAAAAGGTTGATGGGTCATCATCTTCACAAAGGCGTGAGATATTTATTCCATTATCCACGTGGGGTACATTCACTTCGTTCTTCAGCTTCCCGTATGGCCTGCTTCATCAGATTTTTCACTCGGTCTGTATATGTTGGGTTTCGCATGTAATGAATGAAATCGATGGCATCCTGACCATAGAACGTTGTTCCAATCTCTATTTTTCTTGCCATTTTAGCTACATCCTTTGTGATATAATATAGTAGTACCTGTATGATCCCACTCACTATAACTTCTCTGCTCATAAAAAAGGAGATGTCAACGAAAGGTTGACAGTTGAAGTGAATTGGGGAATCATTGATTCCCCAATTTCATTTTGTG
>JAITWW010000106.1 GCA_031285085.1 Candidatus Methanofilum arcanum | reverse complement strand
CATAGGGTAGATTGACCACGTGTTACTGAGCAGTATGCCGAGATCCGAAATCTCTCGACTCGCATGGCTTAATCAAACCCCGATAGCAGTGGCCTCTGGCAGGATCAACCAGAATGATGATTTATTTACAAAAGCACACTATTACATTTTTTGGAATTGACGTGGACACCTATACAGATTTCCACATCATGAGGTTCTTATGTCAGATCCGAAAACAAATGCTTACTCGGATCTCCATCAGTGCAATGAGCCAACAGTGTTGAACATGAAGACATATAAATACATTGGATCGTAACTGCAAAAATACTGGAGAGTGTCCAGTGAATCATGATGTACACCATATCCAAAACGCGTAATATACTTCTAGAAGAACACCATAGGAAAAGAGATCATGAGGAAAGGAAGCCATCTCTTCCTATGTAACAACATAGTTTCGCATTGGAGAGAACCTGATTCAATTTGGAGGAATTCTTAAGAAGATTGGAGAGATGGTTGTAGGAGATGAGAAAAAATGAAAAGATGCACAGTTCAATGAGGAATGAGTAGCGAAAAAGTAAGAGCACAGATGAAACATTGCAGCTGCAAAACAATGCTCCCCTTCACCAGTTGTTCATCCAAAAAAAGGTGGATTGGTCATTTCCTAACTCATTGCAACAATAACTTCCAGAGAAGTTTTTATTCTGATATTAAATATTAGTAGGATACTGTGCCTGCATCCTGTAGATATATCCAATAACCATGGCCAGGACGTACAATGAAACTGTCATCTACTCCCATTATTACTATCATATCATATTGCTGAGTTTTTCCATCGTACCCAGTAAGATATGACCACACAAGTGAACTAAATACCTCAGTGGCTCTTTTTTCTGCAAACCCTGGAGGAGAAATAAGATTCCAACCGGATTGGAATGAGCATGAACCTGACACCTCTTGTACCTGTATTGTCACAACAAATGGGGTGTTTGTATATATCCAGTACGCATCCATTGCGCGCAAAGGAGTTGCTGGATTTACACTCTCCCATCCAGATGGCCCATATTGGAACATTGAGTGACCATCACTTGGAACCTGTGAGAATACAAAAGCTGTTTCATAACCAGCAATTGGTTGTGCAGGAATACCAATGAGATTCCAACCCCGATCAAGTTCGTATGTGATCTCTGTTGGAGTTGGAGGAATGATTGTTGTTGGAAGTGTAGTAGGCAAAATGGTTGGTTCTGTTGGAATTGGTGTTGGCTGAAGCGTGGTAGGCGAAATAGTTGGCTGCGTTGGAACTGGTGTTGGCTGAAGCGTGGTTGGCGAAGTGGTTGGCTGCGTTGGAATTGGTGTTGGCTGAAGCGTGGTAGGCAAAGTGGTTGGCTGCGTTGGAACTGGCGTTGTTGGCATGGTGGTAGGAGTTGGAGAATTGCCTGAATCTATCTTTCCAGGAATAATAACTGGAACAATGGCATTTCCATCATCATCATCCATCTGTTTCACTGTTGCAGTAAACGTTGTTTGACCCGCTGCACCAGTAACCATTACGGTTGCAAGCAAAACCTGTGTGCTTCCTGACTTTATCTCATCCATCAGATCAGCAGCAGATACACTTAGTGTATGACTATCCACAAGATCTGCATTCTTAAGTGCAGCCCACGCTGGTCCTTCTCCACTGGTAATAGTAGCGGAACCCTGTGTATTAACAATAAGAGTATACCCAGACAGGCCGTGCGGAGCCTGATCCATTCTGATCTCAACAGACTTTTCCTCCCCTGGTTGTAAGGTAAGGGATGGAATAGTAATTATTTCTGCATATGCCCCCATACAGCATCCAATGAGGAAAATCAGGAGAATCATATAAGTATAGATAGTTCGCATGTTTATCTCTCGTACGGTTATATAGGAATTGATGTTTTTTATCCTTTTTGTTTACTCATGAGCGGCCCTGATCTGCATACTTCTGTAATTGATTGTGCTCAAGGGCAAGAAAAAACAGAGAAAAAAGTTTAGATATATTTTTTAATATGATGATAGTAAATATATTTGTAAAGAGAAGTTGCGTAACCCCTATTAGAAAAAGATACAGTACCATGTTGATGCTATGATCCCTCTGCTTGCATATCGAGATAATACATGTGATCCACGCAAATGTACCATGAAAAAATTGGAAAAATTTGGTCTGGTGAAGTTGCATCACCGTATAAATCATCTGCCACGTTCAACATTGATCTTGGATCCAACAGCAGAACAAGCGATTTCGCCAGCTGATCGAGAAAAAGTGAAAACCATTACCTCTCTTGATTGTTCATGGGAAGTCCTTGACACTGCAATTGTTACCCATTGGCGTTTAAAGAGAGCATTGCCATTTTTGCTTGCATCAAACCCCGTAAATTTTGGAAAGCCATATAAATTGACATCCCTTGAAGCAATGGCTGCAGCGCTCTACATTTTAAATGAAGTTGAGCAAGCAAAGTTGCTCCTCTCAAAAGCATCCTGGGGAGTAAGATTTTTAGAGGTGAATTATGAGCCTCTTGAGGCATATCGCCACGCTGCAGATAGTGCAGAGGTCATTGCAATTCAAGCTGAGTTTTTGGAAGGATAAAATTGTATCTACCCAGTATTCATGATTTTCATCCATTTTTCTTAGCACTACAACGACTGTGACCGTGCAAAAAATCGGTAGTGACCTAGACTCAAACTGATTTTTTTCTCAAGATATTCTCCAATTTCCATACACAGAATGAGGATAAAGAACATCATAGTTTTCATGGAATCTCGTGAATATAAATTTTCGGGAGAGGTTTCTAAATCAGTTACAATCCATACCACTACCAAAAAATTATGCCTATTACGAACATTTCATATGTGGAAATAAAAAAAGAGAGTGCATTTTCTACGAGAAAAAAACAGTTAAATTTTTCTATTTAATTGTATTATTTTTATTATAAAATCTTTTAACAAAAATTACAATTATTGAAAATAATTCGAATTCGCATGTCACTCAGAATTTTCAAAAATATACAGTTTTTTCCAAGCTAGCTACCCATTTTGCTTGAGTTGGATCGTGGGTAGGTACGATCATGTCGAACAAATAGGTTTGTGTATGTTATGAGATAGTATGCTCATTCCTCCTTTTGCGATACTTCTCGTTTAGACTTATCTTTATTAATACAGGAACTAT
The DNA here is from genome assembly GCA_031285085.1 of Candidatus Methanofilum arcanum. Taxonomy (GTDB): domain Archaea; phylum Halobacteriota; class Methanomicrobia; order Methanomicrobiales; family Methanospirillaceae; genus Methanofilum; species Methanofilum arcanum. Next base: position 18,042 of record JAITWW010000106.1, on the reverse strand, counting down.
GAAACGTGTACAAGATATCAATGAACAGAACTGATGCTTTGATGCCGATAGACAGTTATGTCTGTGGGACATCATCCCAGCCACTTCTTGGTCTAACTACAGGAGAGATGCTAAATCGAATTGTTGAAAAATATCCAGATAACGAAGCTCTTGTCTCAAACTTTCAGGGTATTCATCTTACATATCGAGAATTTCTCACAGAAGTAGAAAAAGTCGCAAGAGGGCTGATGGCACTTGGCATTAACAAGAGTGACCGAGTTGCCATCTGGGCTATGAATTATGTGGAATGGACAATTGTTCAGTTTGCTACTGCAAAAATTGGTGCAATTATGGTCAACATCAACCCAGCGTACCGTCCGGTTGAACTTGACTATGCGCTTCGGCAATCTGAAGTGAAGCTCATTTTTATTCAGGGAAGATTTAAGACATCAGATTATGTTGGCATGTTCTATGAAGTCTGTCCTGAAGCATATGAGGCTCGACCTGGAAAAATTTCAACAGAAAAATTTCCCTTCTTAAAGACAGCGGTATTCATTGGAGACATTCCGTACAATGGTATGTACCAATGGCATGAGATGATTGAAAAGGGGCGTTCAATAAGTCCAGAAGAACTGCAAGAGCGTGAATCAGCCCTTGCCTTTGATGATCCAATAAACATTCAGTATACTAGTGGAACAACAGGGTACCCAAAAGGTGTCGTTCTGACTCACCATGGTGTGGTAAACAATGGATATATCATTGGGAACGGTATGAATCTGTCAGAAAAGGATCGTATGTGTATTCCAGTTCCATTTTATCATTGCTTTGGAATGGTACTTTCAAACATGGCATGTGTAACTCATGGATCCACAATGGTACTTCCTGCACCAACATTTGACGCTGAAAGCGTGCTTAAAACAATCGAAAAAGAGCGATGTACAGCAGTGAACGGCGTTCCAACTATGTTTATCTCAGAGTTGACACATCCTGACTTTAACAAATATGATCTGCGCTCCCTTCGAACTGGCATTATGGCTGGCTCTCCATGCCCTATTGAAACCATGAAGGAGGTTGCAGAGAAGATGCACATGTATGAGATTGTTATTGTGTACGGGCAGACTGAGACCTCCCCTGGTGTTACCATGACAACAACGATCGATCCCCTTGAAAAACGAGTGACAACTGTTGGGAAAGTGTTTCCTCACACAGAACTCAAAATCATTGATCCAAATACAAATAAACTCGTCTCTATAGGTGAGATCGGCGAGATCTGCGCTCGTGGATACATGGCAATGAAATGTTACTATAATAACCCATCAGCATCTCATCAGACAAAGGACATGGATGGATGGATTCACACCGGTGATCTTGGTTCATTTGATGAAGAAGGATACCTCCACATTGAAGGTCGACTGAAAGATATGGTTATTCGAGGTGGAGAGAACATTTACCCACGTGAGATCGAGGAATTCTTACATACTCATCCACGAATCTCGGATGTGTATATCATTGGAGTTCCAGATGTCACCTATGGTGAAGAGCTCATGGCCCGCATCAAGATCATGGATGGCCAGACATTAACTGAAGAAGAGGTCCGAGAGTTTTGTACGGACCGCATTGCTCGTTACAAGATCCCCAAATATATTGCATTTGTGGACTCTTTCCCGATGGGTGTTACTGGAAAGATTCTGAAGTTCAAGATGAGAGAAGAGGCAATCACTGAGCTTGGCCTTGAAAGTGCAACTGAGATTAAAACCGCTTAAATCGTACAACCAAGTAAAAAACATCTTTTTTTCATGACATCCCTGTGTGTTAAGGATTTATTTTCTCACTCTCGTCTTTTCAAGCCTTGCACGCAGAACCATATCAACACATCTCTGAAAATCTGTATTTTGGGATAAAATAACCAATGGGAGGCTAATATTGGACGCATACAGAGTTGTTTTGCTATGTATTTTCAGATCTGATGATAGGTGGGCATCATTTTTATTCTTTTTCATCAATTAGTAAATATGCAATATCGGACTGTTCCAAAGAGTGGTGATAAACTCTCAGTACTTGGAATTGGCGCGATGCGTCTTCCAACTCAGTTTGGTAGAATCAATGAAAAAGAAGCAATTTCCCTCATTCGTTCTGCCATAGATCTGGGAGTTACCTACATCGATACTGCAGTACCATATCATGCAGGAGCGAGTGAACCTCTTGTTGGAAAGGCACTTCGTGATGGATATCGAGAACGTGTCTCAATCGCAACAAAACTTCCTCCGTGGATTGTATTCAGTCGTGAAGACATGGATACAGTGCTTGCTGAGCAACTTTCAAAGCTAGAAACAAACATCATAGATTACTATCTCCTTCACTCTCTCGAAGCTACAAGCTGGAAAAAATTGTCTGATCTGGATGTACTACCTTTTTTAGATGAGGCAAAACAATCTGGAAAAATAAAATATGCAGGTTTTTCATTTCACGGGGACATTGTAACCTTCAAAAAAATTATCGATGCATATGATTGGGATTTTTGCCAAATTCAGCTCAATATTCTCGATGAGCAGTATCAAGCTGGCCTTGAAGGATTACGGTACGCTGCAAGCCGAAATATTGCTGTTTTTATCATGGAACCCTTACGAGGAGGCATGCTTGCAAAAGCTCCTAACTCTGTCCAAGATGTATACACAAAGCTTCGTCCTACGTGGACACCTGTTGAATGGGCACTGAGATATCTTTGGAATTACCCAGAAGTAACTCTCCTGTTATCTGGAATGACTGAAGAATCACAACTCATCGAAAACGTCACCATTGCGGAAAAAGCTCTTCAAAATTCATTGTCTGATGAAGAAAAAGAAATGATTAGAGAGGTACAAAATATCTACAAAAAAGAAATAAAAGTTGAATGCACCGGTTGTGGGTACTGTATGCCCTGCCCATTTGGAGTAAATATCCAACAGTGCTTTTCATTTTATAATCAGAAATACATGTACAATCGAAGTCAATTTTTCATGTATCTCATGCAGCTTGATGGTATGTTTGGACCGGAATCACGGGCTGGACTCTGTCGCAAATGTGGAGCATGTGTCTCCAAATGTCCTCAACAACTACAGATACCAGAACTCCTATCTGATGTGCAAAAAGAGTTCGAAGGGCCAATCAAACAACATTTCATTGTTCCAATCATAAAAGGATGCTATGGGATGTACAAAAAACTGAAAATGAAGTGAGAAAACTATGCAACCGCAAAAAAATATCGAACATATCAGAGTATCTATTCCAGAGTACCGACATACAAAGATCGTGGCAACACTCGGACCAGCCTCAGCAGATAAAAAAATACTGCGTGAGATGATGTCTGCAGGAATGGATATTGCTCGCCTTAATCTGTCACATGGGAGTTTTGAAGACCATCAACAGCTTGTGGAAATGATTCGTGAGGTATCTGAAGAGATTAGAAAACATATCGCAATCCTTGCAGATGTCCCTGGTCAAAAAATCCGCATCACTTATCTTGCAGATACCCGTGTGCAGTTTCAAAGCGGTGATATAATCACGCTTACAACAGTACCTCCTGATGGAGAACCTCTTACCCAAACGAATTCAACTGCATCCTCGCACATAATTGGTATCGGACCAGCTGATTATCTTGCAGATATCTATCCAAATGACACTGTCATACTAAAAGACGGAGCTGTCACCTTATCGATACAGGCAGTCGATGAGGTGGGGATGCAGGCGGTGGTAACACGAGGAGGAGTACTCACCCTTGGAGCTGGTGTCATATTTCCAAACAAAAAACGTGTGATCCCATTTATAAACCATCACTTCTCTACAGCATGTCTTTTTGCAGCATCACTTCAACCAGACTACCTTGCCCTTTCTTTTGTGGAATCAGGGGAAGACATCATCGCTGCTAGAACTTTCCTGCAAGATAACCATTATAATATCCCTCTTATTGCAAAGATCGAATCTTCAACTGCAGTATCTCATGCAGAAGACATCATGGCTTATGTTGATGGTGTCATGGTTGCACGTGGAGATCTAGGTGTTGCAATGCCTCTTGAGCAGATCCCTCACATTCAAAAACAACTTATTGAAAAGGCAGTTGAGCGTGAAATTCCAGTCATTACCGCGACAGAGATGCTTGAATCAATGGTGCAAAAAAACCTACCAACACGTGCAGAGGTGACTGATGTTGCAAATGCCATTATTGATGGAACAGACTGTGTCATGCTTTCTGCTGAGACATCCATTGGCGTGGATCCCGTACAAGCAGTGCATGTCATGGCCACCATAAGCAGTGAGACAGATAAGCATATACCACTCAATAGAGCATCTGCACAGAAAACAGGATATAAACCAGTCAGTGCTTTAGTAAGCCATGCCGCACGCCTCATCGCTGACATGGCTGCAGTCTCAATTGTAGCATATACAAGATCTGGAACAACAGCACGAATGATATCTCATGAAAGACCAAGCGTACCAATCTTTGTGATCACTCCTGATGATGACATTGCACGCCGTGTTCTTTTGTATCGAGGTGTTTTTCCAAGCACGAGACGTGCTGTGGAAACGTATGAGGAGCTTATCACATCTGCACGAGATCTCATGAATAGAACAGGAATTGGAAGAAAAGGAGATTATGTTGTTATTCTCGCAGGCAATACAAAGGGAGAGACCGGGCACACAAATACCATTAAAATTGAACAACTCTAGGTTCTTTCCAATGTTAGGTGATCGTTTTACGTTGCTCTAACAGTAGTGTTTTGATCCTGAGGAGGTCAAAGCTGCACCTACCGTACATATAAGTAAAATATAACTCGTGTTTTATCACGTGTTGTCATAATTCTCAGAACGATCTCCATGTTTGCAAAAACAAAGAGATATGGATTTATGCAACACATATATAAACAATACATCATATCATATAGTGAGCATTTATGAGTAACGTTGCACTCATCACAGGAATTACAGGACAGGATGGATCATATCTGGCAGAACTTCTCCTTCATAAAGGATATGAAGTCCATGGCATTGTTCGACGTTCTTCTTCCTCTAATACCAGTAGAATTGATCATATTTTGAATCATCCCCCTGCATCTGGAGAGCTTCATCTCCATTATGGAGATCTTACAGATGGAGAACAGATTACAAGGATCCTACAAACCTATGAGCCAGATGAGATCTATCATCTTGGAGCACAAAGTCATGTGCGTGTAAGCTTTGAAGCCCCAGAATATACTGCAGATGCTACCGCTCTTTCTACAACGCGAATCCTTGAAGGAATGAGATGCTTAAAAAAGAAAACACGTATGTATCAGGCATCAAGCAGTGAGATGTTTGGGGGAGCAGCACCTCCGCAGAATGAAGAAACAGCGTTTATTCCACGCAGCCCATATGCTTGTGCAAAACTCTATGGGTACTGGATGGTAAAAAATTACCGAGAAGGATATAATATATTTGCATCAAATGGAATCTTGTTTAATCATGAATCACCACGTAGGGGGGAGACCTTCGTAACTCGAAAGATAACTACTGGTGTAGCATCTATCTTGGCGAAAAAAACAGATGTGCTTGCACTCGGAAACCTTGATGCAACCCGTGACTGGGGTTTCGCACCAGAATATGTTGAAGGCATGCATCACATAATCACTCATACACAGGCAGATGATTTTGTGCTCGCGACGGGAGAGACTCACTCTGTGCGCGAGTTTGTACATGAGGTCTTCAACTATATTGATCTTGATATCGAACGTTATGTCACAGTTGATCCACGATATTTCCGTCCAACTGAGGTCGAATCTTTGAGAGGTGATGCATCAAAGGCTGAAAAAACACTCAAGTGGAAGCCACAGATCTCATTTTCTGATCTGGTAAAGATCATGGTTGATGCAGATATGCGAAAGATTGGGCTTCCTGTCATCGGCGAAGGAGATGAAATTGTGCAAAGGCGTTTTCCTGACAAGTGGTGGAGTGGAGATTAGAAGTATATTGGAGGAATTATGGGGTATTTTTCAGATAAAAAGATTCTTGTTACAGGAGGAGCAGGTTTTCTCGGAAAGAGAGTAGTGCACTTCCTTATTGATGCAGGTGCAGACCCGTCAAAAATAACAACTCCAAAGAGCAGAGAATGTGATCTCAGAGTGTACCAAAACTGTATTGACATCGTGTCTGGAAAAGACCTCGTCATTCATCTTGCAGCGAGAGTTGGGGGTATTGGTTATAATCGTGAACATGCTGGTGAGTTATTTTATGACAATATCATGATGGGAGCACAGATTATCGAGGCAGCACGCCGGGCCCAAGTCTCAAAAGTTGTTGCGATTGGAACGGTGTGTGCATATCCAAAATATACTCCAGTTCCATTCCATGAAGCAGATCTTTGGAATGGATATCCAGAGGAGACAAATGCACCCTATGGACTGGCAAAGAAGATGCTGCTTGTACAGGCACAGGCATACCGCGAGCAATATGGAATGAATACCATATTTTTACTTCCCGTAAATCTCTATGGTCCAAATGACAACTTTGATCCTGAAAGTTCACATGTTATCCCTGCACTAATTCGCAAGTTTGTAGAAGCAAAAAGGTACAATGTGCCACAGGTCGAAGTTTGGGGAACTGGCAGTGCATCACGCGAATTTTTGTATGTGGATGATGCTGCACGTGCTATTGTTATGGCTGCCGAAACATATAACGAGGGAGATCCAATCAATATCGGAGCTGGATTTGAGATCACAATTCGTGAGCTTGTGGAGCTTATTCGAGATCTGACCGAATATGGTGGTGAGATTGTCTGGGATAGATCAAAACCAGATGGGCAACCGAGGAGATGTCTTGATGTCTCTTTGGCCCGTCTAAAGTTCGGCTTTCATGCTTGTGTTTCATTCCCTGAAGGACTTCAAAAAACAATTGAATGGTATAAAATGCAAAAAATGGATAAATAAATTAGGACGCAGGAGAGGAAATAAGCTCTTCTCCTTTCCATTTTCGAACTATATTTCTGATATATACTGTAAACCTTGGGAAATAATTGTACATGATCTCAATTCCTCGGAATTTGAGGTAATATTTAAGATATGTTGAAAAACCGTTTAGTTTGTTCTTTTTCAAAAGACGGTACACTTCATATCCAGCTGGCACGGTATATGCAGTGTTTGTGCTTACTCCACCCATCTGCATCATTACAATAGGAAGATCCATAAAGTAAGCGTCATAGCCTTTTAGCACCCGAATTAAAAAATCATAATCTCCAGAGATACGAAAACTTTCATCAAACCCTCCACATTTTTGAAATAAATCACTTCGGTGAAATGTTGCAGGATGGGGGAGGCATTTTCCTCTGTAAAATGGTTTTTTCATAATTTTCCATGCTTTTCCATTCCACTGTTTGATCTCTTTCGTATGTTCTGACACGAGTGCTATTTTTCCATATACGATTGGAATACCTGGATCAGCTTTTGTAAGGTGTTGTGAGGCCTGCTCCATCGTACCTGGTGCATACAAATAATCATCTGCACCAAGAAACTGCACCCATTCTCCTTTGATATGGGGGAGCGCTTTATTCCATGCATTGTATATTCCAGTATCTGGCTCAGATACCCACCACGAAATTCTCGAATCCTTTCTCTGTGCATGTGATCTGATACATTCAACCGTACCATCAACAGAGCCACCATCAACAATAATGTGTTCAAGGTGTGAAAAAGTCTGCCTTTCTACACTTAGAAGACATCGTTCTAATGTCTCTGAAGCATTATACGTTGATGTGATAATAGTAATATATGGTTTTTCAAACATGTTCATCTATGAAAAAAGACAGGCCAGGACCGGGAATTGAACCCAGATCGAGGGAACCACAATCCCCTAGGATGGCCATTACCCCACCCTGGCACAATGCATTATTACATTATCACTTCTTTCATTTATAGGTGCCGAAGCTAGAGAGTTTCGCTGGCTTATTCACTCCAACACACTTATACCTATCTGAATAGCACTAGTATAGGAGTTTTATATGGGCAAAACAGGAACAGTAGCCTGGGTACAGGTAAAAGGGACAAAAGGTCAGATTCGCCTTGTCCCTCGTAAAGAGTCAGAGCATAAAAAACCAGGTCCAAATCAGCGTTTCAAGAGAACCGCTGCCATTAAAAAGTTCGAACGGGCAAGTGCAGATCAACGTGGCGGCGGACGTGGTGGAAATGCGCGTGGTGGTGGACGTAGCGGTGGACGCGGTGCAGCCCGTGGACAACCAGCGGATCTTCGTTCAATGGCTGCACGACGTCGTGTATCACGGCCAAAGTCAATGATAATGGGTGCCAAAAAATAAACATATGAGTTTTGCACAAAACATACCTCATATCATACTATAACGAATTTAGAGAGATATCATAATCATGGATGCTAGATGTTCTGTATTGGCATTTCAACATGGGGAAAAGTTGAAATCAGAATTTATGTTGCTTTCCCACCTGTTGACAACATGTTCTGCACTGAAAGGAGAACAACGAGTAGGTGCACGTGTAACTCTTGATCAATGCATTAACACAATCGGTTTTGATATTCTTCAGGCATCTCGCGATTGCGGCGAAGATGAACGTAGAGAGTTTGAGCGTGCGCGAACCTCACTTGATCAGATCTCTATTTATGTAGATCGTGGCGAAATGGAGCAAGCAATAGAACAAGCCGGACATGCTATCAGTGCTGCAACCACTGTTGCCTCCTATGGATGGCAGGGACTTGTTCAGCATGGATATCTTTGAATTCTCTTCTTTTCTTTGCTCTCGTCGGAGTGTTCGACACTACACTGAAGATGATATCACAAACGATGTGTTATCTCAGATCCTCGCACCAACCAGCACCATTCCATCTGCGGGAGTGCTTGAATCCTGGGATGCAGTAATTGTACGGGATAGAGGGATGAAAGAAGCGTTGTATGATGCAAGTTTTTCACAAGAACATATTCTCTTTGCCCCTGTCATTGCAGTTGTATGTGCAAATTACATTCGTTCCATGTCGCGTTTTGCCGAAGAAGGTATCATGTATGCCATTGAAGAGGCAACAATTGCAGCGACATATATAATGCTTGCAGCGCATGCCGCTGGTATCTCAAGCTGTTGGACAGGGGGTTTTGATGCGGTAGAAGTACGTGAGATATTGCTTTTACCAACTCATCTCCGTCCTGTTGTCCTCCTCACACTTGGATATGCATCGTCTATTCCCGGAGCGTGTGAACGCATAGAAAACTCTGATCATTTTCATAAGGAATATTGGGATGCACAAATGTAACTGTGGTGCTCATCAGCATATGCAACATATGCATATCTATAGTGGATCATGATTGCATAACTGCATACTGTTTCTTGTAAAAATAAGGACTGTAAGCTGCAATAACAGGTAGCTATGTGTAGATAAATATAAGTAGGTAATGAAATATAATGACAGATTATCAAGTAATCCTCGAATCTGCATGGTATATACGAGATGTGCAATCTATTGACGATGCAATCGGTATTGCAATAAGTGAGGCTGGAAAGCGATTAAACCCAACTGCAAAGTTTGTTGATGTTGAAACAGGTTTTCTTTCATGTCCGTACTGCTCAGAAGAGCTTCCAGCAGGACTTTTAATAGCGAATACCGCATTTGTAGGCCTTCGCATGGAGATGAAAGTTTTTAATGCAGAATCAGAAGACCATGCCGGAAAAATTGCAAGAAAAACAATAGGACGTGCCCTTCAAAATATTCCACTTGATGTCATTGAAGTCAATGAATTAAGTAAAAGAGAAAAATAAGGAATATACATGAGCTATTGGTCATATAATGGGACAGCATGCAATATATCTGTAGTAGGACATACAGCATTTGATCATATCTGTAAAACACCTTATCTTCCTCCTCCAAATGGCTCTGCTCCTGTTATGAAAAGAGAGATCTTATTTGGAGGAGGAGCTGCAAATATTGCTGTAGGCATTGCAACGCTTGGCCAACCAGTAACACTTGTAAGCGCGGTTGGAAAGGATTTTCCTGGAAGTACATATGAAAATAAAATGACAAAACTTGGGATTCATATGGAAAACTACCTGATGCCTGATGAGCACACTGCTACTGCATTCATGTTTACCGATGAGGAGGCAAACCAGATGACCTTTTTCGAGTGGGGTGCATCTCGTGCTTTTGCTGAGAATAAGCCATCTTCTTTCCCATTTGTGCATATGGCAACAGCAGATCCTTTATATAATGTGCACGTAGCTCGTCTTGCCTCCTTTTCTTCATTTGATCCAGGACAAGATGTTCGTTTATATACTGCTGAACACCTCACATCACTTTTAGATTGTATTGATGTTCTCATTGCAAATCGACATGAGTATGATGTCATGTGCCAGACACTGTCCTGCACACGTAGTGAGTTTTCCAAAAAGGTTCCTCTTGTTATTGAAACATGTAGTGGAGATGGAAGTATCATCCGTTCGTGTGGAGAAGAGATTCACATTCCAGCCATCTCTGTTGAGATGGTTGATCCAAGTGGGGCCGGGGATGCATATCGAGCAGGGTTCTTAAGTGCATGTATTCAGGGGTATGATGTCGTAACTTGCGCACAGATAGGAGCCGTAACTGCCTCATTTGTTGTTGCTGCTATCGGATGTCAAACTGAAGTCTGTGACTGGCCAACAATGCAAGAACGATATGAAAGCGTGTTTGGAACACTTTCACATCCCCCCCGTGCTCTCCTTGGTGCAGCAAATCCACTCCAATAAAAAAGATAGTGCAAAATCTTCTAGATATTATATGACGAATGAGAGACCACTCAATACCCATAGTTCAGTGCAAATTGAACGATTTTCAAGGTACCTTTTTTCAGCTCCGAGTTGGCGTGGATCACTTACATTGATCCTTCTCATTGGGATTATTATTGAGATCATCTCCTGGAGAATGAACTCAGAATATCGTTCATTTGGCCTATATGGTTTTATTATCCCAGGAATTTTAACCATTGTACTCACGACATGTATGGTGAGTCTGTTTGACAAGTCAATGCCTTGGAATCGTTCTGCTCTTATTGCAGCAGGAAGTACGGTTGGGGCAGCGATTATCTGCGCAATTGGATTAATTATTTCCCGAGAACTTCTCTTATTTGCATATGCAGCAGCACTTGGAATGATGTTTGCTTTACGATTACTTGTTTTGATCTCAGTTGCAGATAATCGTATCCTAAATATGGTCATTCCTGCATCAAATCAGAGTATTGTTGGTTTTTTTGGAGTAATGTGGTTGGTAAAAGATCTTACCTTTGCCTGGACAGTGTTTATCTCCTTACTTTTTTTTGGTCTCTCTGCATGTACTATCAGCTGGTTCATAAACGCTCCACTCAAACGGGCGTACCGCATCAGTGGTACTGGATTTTTGAACGCTTTTCTTGCTCACCTAACTGATGGATCAAAACATCTGGAAGATTATTTTCGTGATATTGGGCAGGAAGCTTTTGTACCTCAGGTAAGTCTTTTTTTTCATCGCGAAAATGTGCGAGATCTTATTTTCACTATTCCAAACCTGCATCCAGGCCCTCTTGGAGAGATTGGAGGTGGAAACTTTCCAATGGAAATGTGCAGCAGGTTTGAAGAAGAGTTAATGGTTGTACATGGATGTGCAACGCATGATCTCAATCTTGTCGCTGCTGATGAAATAGAGAAAGTTATTGATGCCATCAATAAAACGCGTGAATCATGTGTATATCAAAGCATTGCATCACAATCTCACCGTGTTACTTCAGGTTCTGTTTCAATGATGTGCCAAAGATTTGGTGATACGCTGCTCCTTGTAAGTACCAGATCCCCTGATAAAACAGAAGATGTTGATTTTAGCATCGGGCATGCCATCATGTGTGAAGGGCACCGTATTACTCCAAATATCGGACTTGTTGATGCTCATAACTGTATTGGTGATGAGATCGGAGTGATATTACCTGGAACAAAGATTGCTCACGAATATTTTGCGAGTGCTCTTTGTGCATTTGATGCCTGGGATACCTTACCTGTCACATCCTTTGAGATTGGGTATGCCCATGTTCCTCTGCCATTTGGAAGAAACGATGGTTTCGGAGATATTGGAGTTCAGGTGATGGTTGTATCAGTTGCAGATCAAAAAACAGCGTATGTCCTGATTGATGGAAATAATATGAATATTGGCATTCGTGAGGCTCTGCGCGATCTTGTGCTTTCAGTTGTTGATGAGGCAGAGATTATGACAACAGACACTCATGTGGTAAATACAATCTCAGGAAAGAATCCAATTGGGTATCACATTCCTGTAGAAAGGTTTTCAGGGTACATACTTGAGGCTACAAACCTTGCCATAGCTGATCTCCGCCCATCACGGGTAGCGGGAACAACTGCATCATGTGAATCTGTTATTGTCTTTGGTTCAAATAGTATTGCACAACTTGCAAGCATTGCAAATACCATTTTACTCTTTATTATCCCCATTACACTTGGTATATTAGCGCTCACTCTTCTCTTACTTATTATGGCCTACGGGGCCTTACTGGTGTGAAATAGGTATGTACTTTTCTTGCATCCACCTATCAGTAGCTTGTAAACAATGAGAAGAGTGAAGAACAAAAAAATGAGAAAAGACTGATGTAGGGAGAGAGTAAAATGGGTACTAAGATGATTGATAATGCAGATGGCTGCATGGCTCAAGAGATGATGATGCGCATGGCTCATCAGATTGAGTTGACTGCCGCAGGTTTGTCTGCAGGTGATATTTCTCTCTTTGTTGATGAGATCCTGAAGGCAAAAGATGCACGAATTTATGTGATGGGAGCTGGACGATCAGGTCTTGTTGCAAAAGCATTTGCGATGCGGCTTATGCATCTTGGTTTTTCGAGTTATGTTGTTGGTGAGACCATAACCCCTGCTATGACCGCTGGAGATAGGTTAATTGTCATGTCTGGCTCTGGCAAAACAAGAACAGTTCTTGATATTGCAGAGACTGCAAAGCAACAGTCTGGGCGTGTTTGTCTCATTACTGCCTCTCTTCCCTCCCCTCTCGGAGATAAAGCTGACTGCATCGTTTTAATCCCAAACTTTCGAGCGAATTCAGCAGATGATGAGATTACGGTTGGAACCCGCACAGTTACAAGCAATTATACATTATTTGCCCCACTTGGGACATTATTTGAGACTACATCGTTGATTTTTTGTGATGCTATTGTCTCAGTGTTGATGGGACGGTTAGCTGTTTCTGCTGGTCAAATGCAAGAGCATCATGCAAATATTGAGTAAATAAACAAATGAACAAAGTGAAAAGGGTACTATGAAAATGAATGGATATAACATATCAGAACGGGTTTTATCAGTAGAATTATCAGGAATTCGGAAATTTTTTCAAGCTGCGAGCCCAAATTCTGTAAATCTTACTCTTGGTCAGCCAGATTTCGATACTCCACAGCACATCAAAGATGCCGCTATTCATGCAATTCAAAGTGGATACTGTGGGTATACATTTAACGCAGGCCTCCCTGAACTTCGGTTGGCTATCTCTGATAAACTAGATCGGGAGAACTCTCTTTCCTATACCTCTGATCAGGTCATCGTGACGGCAGGAGCAGGTGAGGCTCTTTATATTGCGCTTCAATCGCTTGTAAATCCAGGGGATACGGTTGTATACACAGATCCTGGTTTTGTTTCTTATGCGGAGTGTACAAAACTTGCCAGTGGAAGGGGACGACCTCTTTCCTTATCATCTGATCTCTGCATTGACATTGAGCAGGCAAAAGAAGCAATGGATGGTGCACGAGTTTTTGTGCTGAATTCTCCATCGAATCCTACTGGGACTGTTGAACCAGCTGAGACAATTCGTGCCATTGTGGAGTACGCAGATGATAAGGGTGTTTGTGTGATATCAGATGAGGTGTATGAGCACTTTGTGTATGGTGATGCAAAACATGTCAGCGCAGCTCAGTTTGGGGATAATGTTTTGACGATAAATGCTACAAGTAAGACCTATGCAATGACAGGATGGCGTCTTGGGTTTGTGGCAGGGCCATCTGAGTATATTGATCAGTGTATAAAGGTACATCAGTACTGCCAGACCTGTGCCACATCGATCTCCCAATATGCAGCACTTGCAGCCTATACTGGTGATCAGAGTTGTGTGACTCATATGAAAGATGTGTATGAACGTCGGCGAGATCTTGTGTATGATGGTTTAACACGCCTTGGATTCACATTCAAACGCCCAGAAGGTGCATTTTATGCATTTGCACCAATGGCTTCGTTATTTTCAAAACTCGTTGATGCAGGTGTTGTAGGGGTTCCTGGTGATGCATTTGGAAAGTGTGGTGCACCATATGTTCGTTTTTCATATGCAGCAGCTGATGAGGTATTATCTGAGGCGATCAGACGCATTGGAACCATTGTATCAGATTAAGATATAATACAGATGAACAAAGATATCAGCGAAATAGACAATAATCAATGAACAAGTGATTTAGTATGGATTTTGAATTATTAAAGAAGTTATCAGATGCTCATGGAATCTCTGGGTTTGAAGGAAATATTCGGGATATTATCAAAGAAGAGATAAAGGGATTCGTAGATGAGATCAGGGAAGATAGCAATGGCAATTTGATTGCTATTCGTTATGGCTCTGACCTGAAAGTCATGATTGCATCTCATATGGATGAGATCGGGTTTATGGTGCAGTATGTTACTGAGAAGGGTTTCATCAAATTCGTACCAATTGGTGGATGGTACGCACCATCAGTCCATACTCGCCGGGTTATTATACATGGAACAAAAGGATCAGTATATGGTGTTATTGGTTCAAAACCACCTCATGTCATGCAACCCGAGGAACGGAAAAAACCGGTTGAACTAAAGAACATGTTCATTGATATTGGCTGCTCTACTCCTGAAGAAGTAGGAGATCTTGGAGTCGAGGTTGGAGCACCCATTACCGTAGATGCTGAGCTTGTTCGGCTCGCAGGATCTCGTGTAACTGGAAAGGCTCTTGATAATCGAGCAGGAGTGTATCTCCTCATTGAAGCACTAAAACAGATGGAAACATCATATACAATATATGGAGTGTTTACCGCACAAGAAGAGGTCGGGTTAAAGGGTGCACGTGGTGCTGCATTTTCAATTGATCCAGATATTGCAATTGCAACCGATGTGACGATTCCAGGAGATCATCCTGGTATTACAAAAGAAGAGGCACCTGTTCTAATGGGGGACGGACCTGTTATTGGTATTGTGAATGCCGCAGGACGTGGATTAATCTCAGATCCCAGGCTTATTGCATGGCTTCGAAAAGCAGGAGATGTAGAACAGATTCCTTATCAACTTGAGGTGAGTGATGGTGGAAACACTGATGCATCAGCGATTAATCTTGTTCGTGCAGGGATTCCAAGTGTACCACTCTCTGTGCCAACACGTTATATTCACTCACCTGTTGAGGTTCTTGATATGAAAGATATTGAGTCTACCATAAACCTCATTATTGCTGCTCTGAAAACACGTTTTCCAGTGTAGTGCTATATATCGGTGATGTTTCAAATTTGGAGTTTTGAGGAGCCAACTGTTTTTCAAAGTTGGATCTCTATGTATGCTACATTCATTTAGATCGTTATCCAATGTCAACATCTTAAGAAAAATTGAGGATATAAGGATCTAAATATAATGCAAATTCAGAGTGAAATTTTATAAAAATATTCTATCTCAAAAAGTTTTTCCAAATAACCTATGAAATGTTATTTTGAAGAATAATTACATTGATGAGAGGAATACAAGGTCGGAGTGGCTTTCGAAAGAGATTAACCCCCGAAATACACTTAAAAATAGTTTGGTTGACAAATGGATTATTAACACTACAGCGCTAACTAGGAACCATGGATTTTCACGACATGGGATATATCCTAACTGCGTATGAGTACTTTTAGTGAAAATCCATGATAACCACACCACCTAAGTATACTACAATCACAGTATATGATCACACAGAGAGTCATGCATCTGAAAGAAATTTTGCGTCAAATCTTCCAATCTCCAGATAATGTTGCTCCTTTAATGATCATATGTTCTAAATTCGTGTGAAATGTGGGTTCTATTGCAATGCTTCAAAGACAGCTGCTTCAAGTGCTTGCATGAGAGGCATCTCTTCTGCATGAGGAATAAGTTCTAAAAGAGGTTGTCCATTGATGAGGAAGAGTGAGTGACCATCTTCAACACCTTTGATAAAAAAGTTATTGAAGTACACGAGCTCAATATGGGAGATAATAAGATTTTGTGCAAGGGCGCAGATACAATCCTGTACTTCCTGATCAGCATACTTTGTATTACCTATGTGTTGCCACTCGATTTTTACCGTAATCGTTTCGATCATCTCTCCACAGCCTACACACCCATCACATTGTTCAGGGGAGCAACCATTGTTTTCACAGCCATCTTGCTTTTGTGCATTCATGTTCATACGTACTTAAATAGGTGGAGTTATTGGGTAATAATGATTGAGAGGATGAAGGCCTTTCTCCTTTCAGCACCAACCATGCAAAGGAGAAGGAGCAGTAGCATAGGGGTTTTAGTGAGAGATGTTTTCATTTCGTGAAGAGCAGGTGATACTTCAAGATCTGATAATCGGACATCTTGATATGGACAGTTTTTTTGCATCTATTGAGATAGTAGATCATCCTGATCTCATAGGAAAACCAGTCATTGTGGGAGCTCGACCAGAAGGTGGAGCAGGGAGAGGGGTTGTTTCTACCTGTTCATATGAAGCAAGAGCATTTGGTATTTCATCAGGTATGCCTGTCTCTACCGCGTTTCGCTTGTGTCCTGATGGGATCTATCTTGTGCCACGGCACAGCAGATATTGTGAGATATCCAGAGATATCATGTCATGTATTGCAGACACTGGCTTTTCGTATGAGCAAGTGAGTATTGATGAAGCCTATCTTAATCTTTCACCTCTCCATTCGTTTGAAAAAGCACAAGATGTATGCCAAGATCTCAAGAAAAGAATCTTTCGAGAATTTCACTTAACATGTTCAATCGGTATTGCTCCATCTCGCAGTTATGCAAAGATTGCATCTGAACAGGCAAAACCAGATGGGTTTTTTGTATTGCTTCCAAAGGATATCATACCACTTCTTGATCCCATGCCTGCATCTATTATTCCTGGAATTGGAAAGAAAGGAATACAAATTCTTGAAAAACATGGGATTAAAACAGTATCAGATCTTCGAAAGATGGATCAATGGAGAGCCCAGGATCTGTTTGGTTCGATGGCTCAGCAGATCTACCACATTGTGCATGGATATGAACGAAAAGGGATATCACACATTGGTCCTGCCTCTTCGATAAGCAAAGAAACTACATTTTTGCAGGATACATTGGACCGTGATCTTCTTCGTGAGACACTTCTGCGTTTAACAGGAATAGTGCATACGCAGATGATACGGATTGGGTATTCATGTAAAACAGTGACATTGAAGATTCGATATACTGGTTTCATTACCCGTACGCATGCAGTAACCCTCTCTCATCCAAGTCGTGAATATGATCTCCTTTCTCAGACCGTGCTTCATCTATTTGATGCACGATATGAAGACAAAGCAGTGCGGCTCATTGGAGTTCGATTTTCTGGATTTGATAGGCTTTCAGATGGGCAACGAAGGCTTGATGAGTTTGGTGTAGAGAGTTAGATCATGTGTGTCTCGCTCAAGCCGTGAAAATGAAGTACACTATCATGAAAAAAGAGGTAAAGCAGATATAACATACGGATTCAGCAAAAAGAAGTTATCTTTTGAATCCTGCACCAATCGACAGATAAAATAATATGATGCTATCCTTGAGCCATTTCTACCTAAATTCCCACTAAGATTTTAACCTATGTTTCGGAACACCTCAACCTGCAGTTCGAGATCTCCCTGTGCCAAGTAAGCTTAGACTCCTCCAGATGTGGTTTTTGGCTTTGGCTTTCTTCCCCTCTTTTTTGGAGCATGAGCTGATTTATCCACATCTGGTAAATAGATGTCGAATGCCTCGAAGATATCCTTTTGTTCCTTCGTTACCGGGCACAATA
>JAITWW010000034.1 GCA_031285085.1 Candidatus Methanofilum arcanum | reverse complement strand
GCTCCACAAAACCAGTTGTTCCAAGAATCGATATCCCACCTACAACACCGATCTTTGGATTGAGAGTTTTTTTTGCGATCTCTGCCCCATCTTTTACAGAGAGCCTCACCTGAGCGCCAACAATGTGAATCTCTTTGCATGCAGAAGCAATTGCACTCATAATACACCAACGAGCAGGCGGACTGATAGCAGGATCACCCTTTTGGTATCTTGGTGTATCACGTACAAATACCCCAATTCCATCTCCTGCAATGATATCAATATGAGAGTATGGCACTGCTTCTGCAATGCAGCGGGCTTTCGCAGTTATATCATCTGGATAATCACCAGAATATTTTTCAGAGATACCAACCCCATCTTTTCCTTCTGCTTGTATGTTGACCATAATCCCACATGGAAGCAGAACCGGAGACGAACTGATCTCTTTCTTCATCGAACACACCGCTGCATATGCTGCTGCTGCCATCGTTGCACCTGTGGTATACCCACGACGAAGAACCATACCTGATGAGGTCAGCACGAGAAATCCTGCTGCGATATCCAGATGATGTGCAGGGTTTGATGCTAAAATCCATTCTTGTGGATATTCAAAAGCAGTTACCGGATCTCGCACAGACTCACTCTGCAAATATCGTGATTATCTCATTCATTGTTGCAACTGCTACCGGTGTTCCTCCACGGGTTCCTTCATTTGAGATCGAAGGAGCTGAAAATGTCCGCAAAAGTTCCTTTGACTCAGAAGCATTCACAAAACCAACGGGTGTTCCAATAATCAGTGCAGGAATAATTCCTGCATCCATGCATTCACACACCATAAGGAGAGCTGAGGGTGCATTTCCAATCACAACAATAGAGCCAGGAAGTTGTGCCTCAAGTGCCAAAAATCCAGCAGATGTTCGGGTAATCTGACGTGAAACTGCGATATCTTCTCCATAATCAAGAGCACAGAGAATTTTGCTATGATGTGCTTTTTTCAAGATACCAACGCTTACCATGCGAATATCGGTAATGATAGGAGCTCCCGCTTGGAGTGCAGCAACTCCTGCTTCTACGGGAGAATGAGAAAAACGCATGAGTTTTGCCATTCCAAAATCTCCAACCGCAACAGAACAACGCTGACGTATCCGATCCTCGAAACTCTGATTTCCAACGATCTCTCGTGCAAGCATTCTACTCTTTTCAGAGATAGCATATGCTTCCTTTGTCTCTGCCCCAAGATCAATGTAACCTGTCATACATCCCTTCCTATAGATACAGCCTAAAACCTCTAATACACATATTTACGATGATATCCTCGTGGCGTAATGATACCACGAATATCATCGCCATTTTTCCAGACACGTGACTCGATGCCACCAATAAGAACAATCGAGTGCATATCAACCAACTCGTCATTTTCGCCGAGTTCTGCAAGAGTTGTGACAAATACCTCCTCACCAGTTCGGGACGCATTTTTCACGATCCCAATTGGGGTATCTTTTGATCGATATCGTGATAAAATACTTAGTGCTTTTTTGAGATTATATGGCCTTGTGCGACTCCTTGGATTATATAATGCAACAGGAATCTCCATCTGAAAGGCAAGGTTCAAGCGCTTTTCAATTACATCCCATGGAGTAAGAAGATCTGAGAGGCTTAAGGTGACATAATCACCAGATAAAGGAGAACCAAGGCGTGAAGCTGCCATCGTTGCAGCAGTAACACCAGGGATAACCTCCACCATGCTATCATATCCTCCATTTTCAAAGACTTCAAGCACAATGCTTGCCATTCCATACACACCAGCATCTCCCCCACTTACCATGGAAACAATATGATCTCGGGAAAGCTCTGCTGCCCGCTGTGCTCTTTGTACTTCTGCACCCATCGAGCTGAAGATAATTTCTTTTCCATCGATGAGAGTTCTAACGTGTTCAAGATAAAAACTATTTCCAATGATATACTCAGACTCTTCAAGTGCAGCACGGGCTCGCGGAGTTAGATATTCAATTGCTCCAGGGCCGGTGCTTACAATGTATAACATTCCCATGATGATACTCCAGTTCTTTTCGTGTATGTTTTCATCGCAATCATAAAATGACAGTATTTAAGAATCTATTCAGATTATCTCGCAATGGCGATCGTAACTCTTCCATAGACTTGTTTTTCAAGCACAAGCTCCCCATAGGTAGAGAGGGCAAGGCATGCTGGCTCACTCACCCCACAGAGGCCAAGACGTTGTGCCTGAGAATTACTCATAATATGAGGTTGTTGTTCGTTTATCGTTTTATCATCCAGAAAAACAAGAGAGCCACGATCTCGGATGGCTTCATGTAATCCAGTTTCATGTAGCTTCTGCACCGTTGTTGCATAGGTTGTGATCGCAGATATTGGTATTCCTGCCTCTTTACATCCTGCCTCAATGGCCTCTTCAATCTCTACTTTTGAGGTCCCACGTCTGCACCCAATACCCATGATATAAGGAGATGAGGTAATGAGAACAGAGACTCCTGGTGTTGCAAGAGCAATAGCAGGGGGATGTACACGAATAAGGGATGGAAATCCACTAATATCACCATGTACATCTTTCATGTTGTCAAGAAATGCTCCATTTACAGCGCGTGTCGAGTCACGGTTCATGATAGCTGCATCATATATCTGTGCCACTCTCTCAACAGATGGAACACCTCTTATCTCAGTAGCAGTGGAAATTACTGGTATAATGCCAAGTTGTCCTAAGCGCTCTGCAATCTCATTTCCCCCATGATGTCCACCAAGCACTGGGATTGCATACTTCATATCAGGAGTCACAACAACAAGGGCAGGATCATACCATTTATCGGTAAGCAATGGAGCAATTTTTCGAATGGCAATGCCAGATGACATCACCGCAACCAGAACATCATATCTTGAATGCGCAAATGTAAATACATCATCATGATATAGAATTAACACAGCTTCAAGTGACTCTGAAATGAGCTTTCCAATCTCGAAGAAGCGCTCAAGTGCTATCACCGCAATGGAAGATTGAGAATCTGCAGTGTTCATTTTCACTCTTACTTACGCATCTCCTGAGTACAGATATGAATTCAGGTACCCACTTTCTGCTCCACGCACCACGTTTCCAATGATGATAAGAGCACTCTTCTCTATACCAGCCTCTTTTGTCTGCTGTGCAATCGTCTCAATAGTCCCAATCAAAATCTTTTGATCCTCCCAGCTTGCATGATAGACTACCGCTACAGGTGTCTGCGGTGGACGATCTAAAGATAGCATGACCTGTTCTATTTTATCAGTTCCAAGAAAGATAATGAGCGTTGCATCGTGTTTTGAGAGAGCATGAATCTGATCTTCTGCATCAGAAAGTGTTTTTCCAGATGGACGAGTTACAATAACAGATTCAGAAACACCACGAAGCGTCAATTGGGTCTGAAGTGCCGCTGCTGCTCCAAACATAGCGGATACACCAGGAATGATTTCAGGTTCAATACCACGCTCTCGAAGTGGAACGATCTGTTCGATAATAGAGCCATATAATGCAGGGTCTCCTGAATGCAGACGTACAACACAGAGACCTTTTCTAACACCTGCTTCAATAACAGATACAATCTCTTCAAGCTTCATGCCCCATGAATCGTATTTCTCAGGAGCAGGAGATGCAGCAACCAGATCAGGATGTACAAGTGATCCTGCATAGATCAATACATTGGCCTGTTTCAGCAACTCCATCCCTTTCACAGTGATAAGCCCAGGATCTCCACACCCAGCCCCAACAATATAGTATTTTGTCAGTGATTTTGTGTTTTTCTCTATCATAGTGGTTTTCCTAGCTCAATCTGTACTTTTTTGGGCACATAAGATGCTGAAATAGCTGCTTTTCTCAGGAAAATCAGAAGATATCGTTCCATGATGAATATCAGTTCCATCCATATACATCCGCTCTACAAGCGCGAAATGATTGTATTCTCGTTCACTCAGTGACTGCACAATTGCACGTGGCTTTGTTACTTTCATCATGATCAGTGTATCGGGTTCTGGCCCATCTGTTACAGTAAACCCGCCATATACTGAGATACCTGCATGTGCAGCAAATGCCGTAATGGAACTAACACCAGGCACGGTTATGACTTCAATATCAGGCCTCAGATTTGTTACCATCTGAGCGAGTCGTGAAAACGTCGAATAAAAATTTGGATCTCCAATGAGGGCAAATACTGCCATGCTGACAGCAGCTGCAGGAGCGATCTGAACTGCATTTTTCTCCATGCACTGGGTAATATAGTCCTCATCATCAGTCATTGGAAAATCAAGCATGACGATATCAGAGCGATAGGGGAGCACAAGTTCCCTTGCAATCGTACCTGGAACAAATATGGTATCTGCTTCTTTGAGATAGCGAACTGCTTTTAAGGTCAAAAGCTCAGCATCTCCAGGGCCAAGGCCAAGGCCAACTAACATGTATCAACTCTCATATATTCTTCGATAGTGTGCATATGTGTCTTAGCAACCGTAACTATCACCTTATAGTATATGTATTAGCAGGTATTGTAAATTATAGTTACACTCATGAAAAAAATTTGAAGCTTTTCAAAATCTTGCAAGTATTGTAAAATCCGTCTGCAACCACCGTATAATAGTGATAAAAGATGGTGATTGGAACGTTTCCATCAAGATGTTGCCATCAATAATTCTGGTACGGGAGGTTAAGTGTAATTTAAAATAATGAGAAGTTCATATATAATATGATGAAAAAGAAGTGGCAATGATGTCCACAAAGAGAAAATCGTAAATACAATGATGCCTAAAATGCCAAAAGAGAAAAAGATAAACAAACAAGAGAAGACAGCTTTTGAGCCATGCACCGCCTGCCGCTCACAGGCTAATTCAAAGTAAAATGGAAGGTAGGAAATAATCATGTCAAATGACAAATACACATCAATCGTAAATCTTGATTTCCAGTATGCACATCGGTTTATGAACTGGCCAAGAGAAGCAAAACATCTCCACGGGCACTCAGGCCTTTTAACGATTGAACTTGAAGACACCGTAGACCCGGTAACTGGATTTGCACACGCATGTAAAGAGGGATTTAAAAAAGCATGGGAGGTTTGTGACCACTTCCACCATGCAACATTGTTTCAGGAAGGAGACCCGCTGCTTGACGCAGTTCTTGCAGTGTACGAAAAGGAAGGAATTATCAACGACCCAGAGCACTGTGTTCCTCTTAAAAAGATAGACCACCCCCTTGCTTGGTCATACCCAGAGTACAGAATAGTTGTAACCAAAAAAGTTTCTACGGTTGAAAATCTTTGCGAGCTTTTCTACGAGCTTTTGAAAGACAAGATGCCAATCAAAAAAATTACTATGCGCTCATCTCTCATAAATGCGGCGTCAAAGGAGTTTAAGTAGGAAGTCATTTAAAGCAAAATTGAGTTGCATATTCTGTATGAGTACTCAATAGTGGCCACGGAAATCAACTTTGAGAAGAGAGAATAATGAGGAGTTTTGAGGATCTAGAAGACAAGTGAACATTATTTTTGAAATTGGTCATTTATCTCCCGATTTTTCCTTGTACCATTTAATACAGTTAAGGAATACAGTTAAGACTGATCTTTTGAGATATGTTTAAATTTTGTTGAACATTTTTACTTTCAACCCTGCAAAAATCTTCCCTAAAATGCACATCAAGCAGCCAATGCATGGTTTCAACAGACCACTCTGCTCGAATCAGACTGTCCAGTGACTCTAGTTACGTTGGACAGTTGCTCTATCTTCTTCTTCAACACATTCGCAAACAAGAAAACTTAAATACTTATAATAGAGACGCGTGTTAACACGTAGCACGGAAAATGTCATATGTTTGGAAAAAGTATCAGGATGGAACGAATAGTTGACAGAAACAGTGGAAGAGCGGTCATAGTTCCCATGGATCATGGAATCTCAGTAGGTCCGATACCTGGACTCGTGGATATGAAAACCACGATGGGGCGGATATCAGAAGGAGGAGCCACTTCTGTTGTTCTTCACAAAGGCATGGTTCCATTTGGGCATAGAGCATTTGGAAAAGATATAGGTCTCACGGTGCATCTTTCAGCCGGAAGTGGCATAAATCCAGATCCAAATGCAAAAGTCATCGTCACGGAGGTCGAAGAAGCCATAAAACTTGGCGCAGATGCTGTTTCGATTCATATAAACCTAGGAGCAGAAACAGAAGCGAAAATGATAGAGGATGCAGGAAAAATCTCAGCAAAATGCAGGGAATGGGGCATGCCTCTCTTGACCATGATATACCCCCGAGGAAAGGAGATCAAAGATCCTTTTGATCCAGATCTGTTGAAACAATGTGCAAGGGTAGCCGCAGAACTCGGTGCAGATATCGTGAAAACAAGCTACACCGGAGATATCGATACATTTAAAGAAGTTGTCAGAGGCGCGCAAATTCCAGTCGTGATCGCTGGAGGACCACAGATGAGCTCTGACAGAGAACTTTTGCAGATGGTCTATGACTCGGTAGAAGCCGGAGGCAAAGGAGTATCAATTGGAAGAAACATCTTCCAACATAAAAACGTGACCGGCATCACGAAAGCAATATCCCAAATAGTTCTGCACAATGCAGGTGTGGAAGAGGCAATGAAACTCTTGGAGTGAAAGAGGTGTCTTCACAAAAGATCATATGGATAAGAGCAGATCTTGCGAGCAACTACGAAGAAGAAAAAAAGATCCTCTCTTCTGCGCTCGAAGCTGGATTTGAAAACATCGTGATTCGAAAGGGAGACTCGGATCTGAAAAAACTAGCTCGATTCAATGCAATAGAATGTGATGGCAATGAGTTCTTTCTCGAAGGAAAAAAGATCGGAGAGTCTGTTACTATCTCAACTGATGAAGATCTAAAAAGAGCATATGATCTCATAGACAGTGTAGAGTATCTTGTGACGATCTCAGAAAACTGGAAGATCATCCCTCTTGAGAACCTGATCACACAGATTCAGAGTTCTCAAACAAAACTCCTACCTGTGTGCGAAACTCCAGAGGAAGCAAAGCTCTTCTTTGAGACCATGGAAAAAGGATCAGATGGCGTTGTTGTGTCTTTGAAAACATCTCTTGATCTTTTTCCTTTTTCAAAACTCCTGACAGACACGGTTCCAAAGATCGAACTTACATTGGCTGAAGTAGTTGATATCAAGGTACTATCCTTGGGAGACAGAACATGTGTTGATACATGCTCCATCTTTCACTTCGGAGAAGGGATGTTAGTTGGATCTCAGTCCTCATGTCTTTTCCTCATAGGCTCTGAGTGCATGGAGAGTGAATATGTTGCATCCAGGCCCTTTCGGGTCAATGCTGGCGCAGTACATTCGTACGCATTGTGTGCAGATGGGAACACAAAGTATTTGTCTGAGCTGAAAAGTGGAGATGAAGTCATGGCAATTGATTCCAACGGAAACGGAAGGGTTGTCACGGTTGGAAGAGTAAAGACTGAAATACGCCCAATGGTCATGATATCTGCCATGGTAAATGGTTGCTTACACAGTGTCATTCTTCAAAACGCAGAAACGATACGACTCTGCTCTCCTGGAAAAATGATCTCTGTTTCAGAACTCAAGATCGGAGACAAAGTCTTTGTAAAAACTGATGCTGGAGGAAGGCATTTCGGGCAGAAAATCGAGGAGACGATCAGGGAGGCATAATGAACATATGTGCATCCTTGACAGATGCTGATTCTCAATCTTCTCTTTTATCCTGCTCTCTTGCGAACTCACAGGGAGCAGATATGGTGGAGATAAGATTCGATTTTCAAAAAAAGATCTGCCCAGAGGATTACATCGATGTACCAATACCTAAAATTGCCACTCTTCGGGAAGCCTCTGAAGGAGGACGGTTCTTTGGGACAAAAGAAGAAAAAATGGCAGTTCTTTCTTCTGCCGCTGATGTAGGATTTGACTATATTGACATCGAATTAGATGAAAACACGGAAGTATTCACAAAATGTGCGAAAACATGCAAGATAATATGTTCTCACCATGATTTTTCGAAAACCCCTTCTCCAGAAGAGATAGTCTCAACCCTCAAGGAAGCATTTGAGTTTTCAGATATCGCCAAGGCTGCATATGCCACTTGCGGGATCAGAGATCTGCTGGCGCTGAAGGAGGCATCTGAACTGGCTTACTCTGAGGGAATAAAGTTCGTGCTCATTGGCATGAATGAGCTTGGAGCGATCACAAGGGTCAGAGCAAGTTTGATGAGATCCGAGTTTACATTTGCTTCTCTTTCTCTTGACACACAGTCCGCTCCTGGCCAACTAACCGTGCAAGAGATGAAGCGTTTAGGTGATGTTCCTCTCGTTTGTGGCGTCATTGGAGATCCTATTTCTCATTCTATGTCTCCAGCGATACATAATGCATTGATGGCTTCTTCTGGCATAAAAGGGATATATCTGCCCTTTAGATTTTCAAAGGATGAATTACCTCTCCTTCCTGATCTCATGCGTTCTTATGGGATCAAAGGAGTGAATGTCACCATACCTCACAAAGAAAACATTCTCACCTACCTTGACACCCTCACAGATAGTGTCAAGGAGACGAATGCGACAAATACTGTTATTCTTGAGAACAATTGCTTCGTGGGATACAATACCGACATCCAGGGATTTGATTATGCATTCTCCGATCTGTCCCTCAAAGGAAAGAATGTACTTGTTGCGGGATCTGGTGGAGCGGCGGCCTCTTGCTGTTCTTTTCTCCATGCATTTGACGCAAACATACACATACATTCTAGAAATGCAAAAAAAGCAGAGGCTATGGCAAAACGGTTCAAGGGAAAGTTTCTTTCTGAAAATGAATTATCTGAACAGAGATTTGATGTTTTGATAAACTGCACACCTCTTGGAATGAAAGGCTTTCCTTCTGATCTGCCTGTTCCAAAGGAGTGTATTGGAGAGGGGATGGTAGTTATGGATGTTGTGTACAATCCTCACATAACACCCCTTCTAGCAGAGGCAAGCTCAAAAGGAGCCTCCATTATACCAGGTAATGAGATGTTGATAGGTCAGGCAGAGGAGTCATTTTTTATCTTCACGGGAGAAAAAGCAAACAAGGCATTGATGCACGAGATATTTTGCACATGACTGAGCTCAAGGGATTTGGATCTTGCATGGGAGCTGCTACTGTAGTGAATGCAATAGCAACCGGCAAAGGGGCAGCTTTTGGCATAGATCTTAAAACAGAAGCATATGTAACTCTTCGCAAAGATGAAGGGGTGAATGTAACAATAGATGGACACCCCTCTGAAGACACATTGCTTGCAAAGCGTTGTGTCATAAATGTGCTAGACACATACTCTGATCGAGCGTATAGGGGAGCGGATGTTAGAACGTTTTCTGAAATTCCGATCTCAAAGGGACTCAAAAGCAGCAGCAGCGCCGCCAATGCAATCGTAGCTGCCACACTGGATGCTCTTTGCTGTAATGGAGATAATGTAGATAAGAAAGAGATCCTGTTCATTGGTGTTCAGAGTGCGAAAGAGGCGAAAGTCACGATAACAGGAGCTTTTGACGATGCTGCCGCGTCTCTTTTGGGAGGGCTGGTCATCACAGACAATACAAAAAATGAGATCATAAAGCGAACCCTTATGCCAGAAGATCTGAAAGTTCTCATCCACGTCCCTGATTTCAGTATCAGAAAAAGAGATGTTCCAGTAGACAGAGTGAAGGAGTGTTACCAAGAATCTGAAATTGCCTTACAAATGGCACTTGAAGGAGATTTTGCAAAAGCCATGAAAATGAATGGAAAAACTCAGGAAAAAGCAATGAATCTGTCTGGGGATGTGTCAGATATGGCGATGAAATGTGGTGCATTATCTGCTGGTCTTTCTGGCACCGGTCCAGCAACAGTCATACTTGTCAAAGAAAACGATGTCAAGAGATTTCAGAGTTGTTTTTGTGATAATCTTATCATTGCTGATATATATAATGGAACGGTAGAATGAGACTTGTAGTATCCAGATCTGAATCTGAACTTGAAGGTTCAGTATGCTCAGTTCCATCCAAAAGCTCCACTCATCGGGCTTTTATCCTTGCATCTCTCTCTCATGGAAGTTCTCACATAATCAATCCTCTTGAAGGAAAGGACACCCAGGCAACGAGGAAGGTCTTATCAGCCATGGGAGTATCATTTGAAAAAGAGGATGTTGGATGGAGGGTAGAAAGCGAAGGCATCAAAGCACCCCTCAAGATGTTGGATTGTGAGAACTCTGGAACTACTCTCAGAATAATGACTGGTGTTTCATCTCTTCTTGATGAAAAAGTAGTTCTTACCGGAGATGACTCTTTGAAAAAGCGTCCTATGTCCCCTCTTCTCTCCTCGCTTGAGAGATTAAAGGTTGCATGTGGAAGTGTGAACTTAGATGGATGTGCCCCTGTTTTCGTGAATGGGCCAATGATTGGAGAAGAGACGGAAATAAGGGGAGATATAAGCTCTCAATTTATCTCCTCTTTGTTAATCGCCTGTCCCCTTAAAGAAGATAATACGAATATAACACTTACTTCGCCTTTGACATCTGCTCCATACGTGGACATGACGATCTCCATGATGGGTACATTTGGTGTCTCATGCAAAAGAGAAGATGAGCGCTTCATTGTCCCTGGAGATCAGGCATACTCTCCTCGTTCATACACGGTTCCAGGGGACTACTCCGCAGCAGCATTTCCTCTTG
Source organism: Candidatus Methanofilum arcanum (assembly GCA_031285085.1). Classification (GTDB taxonomy): domain Archaea; phylum Halobacteriota; class Methanomicrobia; order Methanomicrobiales; family Methanospirillaceae; genus Methanofilum; species Methanofilum arcanum. Next base: position 5,310 of record JAITWW010000034.1, on the reverse strand, counting down.
CTGCTGGAGCATTGTCTGGATCTGTTACTGTTCAGGGTTTGGATCCAGAAGATATACAAGGAGATCGAAAGATAATTGAGATACTTAAAAATTTCGGAGCAGATGTAAAGGTGAGAGGGTGGGATGTCACTGTCTCAAAAGGAGCATTGAAGGGATGCATGGTAGACATGGCATCTGTTCCAGATCTTTTTCCGATAGTTGCCACGGTCGCCACACAAGCAGAAGGAGAGACGATCCTTTTCAATGCAAAACACCTTCGATACAAAGAAAGTGACAGAATAGCGACGGTGACTGAGTTTTTGCAAAACATGGGTGCACATATAAAGGAAAAGGAAGATGGCTGCGTGATCGAGGGGCCTTCTAGATTAAAAGGGACAACAGTAGACACTTACGGTGATCACAGAGTAATGATGGCATCTGCCATTGCAGCAACCATCGCAGACGGCCGAACGATAATAGAAGATGGTAACTGCCATGAAGTCTCGTATCCAAGCTTCAAAGAGGATTTACTCTCTCTTGGAGCAGCTGTGGAGCTTTGGAAATGAACAGCATAGGCACATTATTTAGAATCACTTTGTTTGGCTCCAGTCATGGAACATGCATTGGATGTGTGATAGATGGCATTCCTCCAGGTACCATAATAGATGAAGTTGCCATGGCAGAGGATTTGGCACTACGAAAACCAATAACTGGAATTGGAACTCCTCGAAAAGAAGATGATATGGTTCAGATCCTATCTGGAGTTGTTGGAGGAAGGTCATCTGGAAGTCCGCTTACTATCGTTATACGAAATAAAAACACAGACTCTTCTGCGTACGAAAAGTTCAGAGATGTTCCAAGACCAGGTCATGCAGATTTCACGGCTCTTTTGAAGTACGGAACAGATGTTGACATCCGTGGAGGTGGTCAATTTTCGGGACGGATGACGGCTCCTCTTGTTGCTGCTGGAACTATCGCCAAGGAGATTCTAAAAGGCATTGGGATTCGAACAGGGGCGTACTCTTTGGCTATTGGAAGAATATCTGACGAAGAAGAGAGGGTATTGGATGATATCCTACAGATAAGATCTCTGAATCCTACCAGAGCAGCTGATGCCATGCTTGGTACATGTATGGAGGAAGAGATCCTGACCGCCGCTCAAGAGGGAGATAGTGTTGGAGGGATCATAAAGTGTGTATGTGAAAATCTTCCAATAGGCATTGGGGAGCCATTTTTTGACACTTTGGAAGGAGAGATCTCTAAAATGATCTTTTCAATACCTGGTGTGAAAGGGATAGAGTTTGGTTCTGGGTTTGCAGCTGCTTTGATGAGGGGTTCTGTTCACAATGACACATTTGCTCTCCATGGGGATAAGATTGTGACGTTAACAAACAATGCTGGAGGGGTTTTAGGAGGTATATCTAATGGAATGCCACTTGAGATGAGAGTTTGTATAAAGCCTACCGCGTCAATAGGGAAAATACAACACTCTGTAAGTATGTGTGACATGAAACAAGTGGAGCTTCAGATCGGTGGAAGGCATGATCCCTGCATAGTACCACGAGCTGTGCCTGTAGTCGAGGCAACGGTTGCGATAACATTAGTTGATCTGTGTATGAGAGGTGGTTTCATTGATGGAAAAGGGTAAAATTGATACATTTTATATAAAAATTGTAAAGAGGTGAGTAGTTACGAAAACCGCTGATAAGATAAGAAAGGAGATCGAAGAGATCGATGAAGAGATACTAAAACTCATACGGAAACGTAGTGACGCTGCCTCTTCCATGGGTCAGATAAAAGCTTCACATATGCTCCCTCTCAGGGTTTTAGAGGTTGAAAAAGTTGTTATCGGAAGATATGCATCTAAAGCGGAGGAGACCCACGTCAGCGAGGAGGCTCTTTGTGAGATAGCGAAGATTCTCATCAAAGAATCAGTTGAGATACAGGCCCGGATTCCACGGCCTTCAGCCTCCAAAAATATCCTTGTCATTGGGGGTGCAGGGAACATGGGAAGGTGGATGTGTGACTATTTTTCTTCTAGAAACCATAATGTGCAGATATTTGATATTAAACAGGATGAAAAATATCAAAATGCTGTTAATTTAGGAGAAGGATCACGCACGGCAGATGTTATTGTTATCTCATCTCCTATTGAAACGATCGCTGATACTTTGCAGGAGATCATATCTTTTGACACAAAAGCACTCATATTCGATATAGCATCGATAAAATCTCCATTTTTAGAGATATCTCAAAGTATGGCTGAAATGGGTGTACATATATGCTCCGTACACCCAATGTTTGGCTCAAGAGCGAATGGTATCATTGATCGAAATGTGATAGTATGCGACTGTGGGGATGTTTCTGCTGTTGATGCGGCTGAAACATTGTTTGAAGGAGCAAATATCACAAAAATAGATGTGGCTGAGCATGACAAGTTAATGGCTTATGTCCTTGGTTTGAGCCATGCATTAAATATCGTATTCAATGCCACTTTGATGAAAAGTGGGATATCCTTTGATCTGCTCTCCTCAGTATCTTCTACTACGTTTCAAAAGCAAACAGAGCTGAGTATTGATGTGGCATATGACAATGCTGAGTTGTATTACATGATACAAAAGAAAAATCCATATAATGCGCACGCATTTGTGCATTTGAAAGATTCAATCTCTGATCTCAGAGCATCGGACCGGGGGACGTTTTTGGAGCACATGGTTGGCGCTCGAAAATACTTCTCTCAAAGCCAATAAAGAAGAGATACTGTTTTCATTCAACATTATCCCCATTTTTCCAGTTATTTCATCTTTCGCACTTCAAGTTCTCGCTCTGCTTTATATGTGGTGAATAGGTCTTCAATTTCTTGACTTTTCTTGAGTGTATGATAGCGTTGTTCTGTTTTTTCCCATTCGCGTAAGGCTGCAGAGAGAATATCCTCACGAAGGGTTCCATGTCCGATCTCGATCTTTCCCCGAAGCTCTGAAAATTCAGCACATTTTATGAGTGGAAGTGAGAGGTCACAGCATGCATCTAGGAGCCGCGGGTCTATTTTCGTCTCTCCCCCATATACCAGTACAGATATGCCTGCATCCTGAAGTCCAGCGATGACTGTCCGACTCCACGAGGCGATGGTATGGACATAGATAATACCATTGTCAAGTCCGTCCTGCCACCCTGGACTCTCTAGATATTGTTTGACTAACTCTTTTGAAAGATCAGATATCACCCCACATCTGATACCTACTGTATTCACTTCGGATGGGTCTTGAAGCCGTTTTATCCGCTTATAGAGTTTTTTATTATTTCGTTCTTCGGCTCGGAGTCGTTTTTTCAAGCTTTTGATACTTGCATCTCTCCTGTGTATTTCGATATCGCGTTGGAGAGTAAGATACCGTTCATCCTGCATGGCTCTTTGGCGCCCTTTCAGTTCTGATATCTCTTTGTCTTTGCTTTCAGCTTCTTCATGAGCTTTTTGAAGAAGGGTTCGAAGATCCTTTACCACTCCCTCAAGGACACGTATTCGCTCTAGATGTTTTTTTGATACTTCAGAGTCTTCATCTGTTGATTCTTCGATAGTTTCAGATTTTTTATCCTTGAAACCTTGTTTTCGTTTCTTTCCGTGAAGGATCTGTTCTACTGACTGCCCTTGAATAATGCCTGCATAGACCTCATCAAGGTCTGTTCCTTCTGGAATTCGTCGTGCAATGCCTAAGAAACGATTACTCCAGAACTGATATGCTGCTCGTGCTGCTGAGAGGGCATCTCGCTCATGATCATTTGCATAGTTATCTTCTTTTGTGAGGGCGTACTTTGCCTCAACACTGAGATCATGATTTGGTGTATAGGGTACGGCATGAAATGATCGCCGAATCTTCTCAACTGAGAATGGCATGGGGTTGACATCAGATGCGATGACAACTGGTCTTCCAATCGAGGCAATAAATGACGTGGCGTCAGAGAGACTCATTTGACGTGATGAACGAAGATTCAGCAACTTTCCACTGAGATCTACAATTGCAATCCCAAGAGTTGTTCCAGGATCAAACCCCACAATGACAAATCCTGGTTTTTTTGTGACCGGGGTGAAGCTAATTCTATCGAGACGTTTTCCCTCGACAATGACACGAACATCTCCACTGCTTTGATTTGATACCGGAATCTGTTCACGTCGTGCTTTTGCGGTAAATACTACTCGAGAGACTCCCCCAAATGCCCGAAACTCCTGACGAGTGTACGAGAGCCCTGCGGTATCAAGGCTCTCTGCTATGAGTCGAGAGCGAACAAGGACATGACCATGGATTTTTCGTGCATATCGATTCTGGCTCCACCCTCCTTTTCCAAGAGATCTCCTTCTGCTTACCGAGATAAGGGTCTCATCTCCAAATGCCACAACTTCAAAGCCAGCGCCACGAGAGGCAACCATTGCACTTGCCCGTGCTTCTGCAAATGGATCAAATCTATCAAATGAGATGTTATACCGCTTTGCAACTGCAACAAGGCTGATGCGTTCAGATCCTGCTCCAGTTACCACGACTAGTTTAGTCTCTCGTGGGAGTGCAGCAGCGATTGAGTAGATGTCTCCTTCTTTTTTTGCGATCTCAGTCAGGCTGTCACAGGCAAGTACTCGTGGTTCTTCTCTTCTGATAAGCTGCATTAAGCGGTACCAGGTTACTTTTTCCTCACGGGTGACTTTTCCTCCAGAGACGATAGATAAAGCATACTGAGGGCGCGTTCCTTTGGATCGAATGGAGCCAGTGATGAGGTCAATACCAAAATAGAGTTCTTCTTCGATTGTATCACCAGAATATGGTTTTTGATGTTTTTGACTGTGGTACTCTGTAAAGGTTACACTTCATCTATTAGATTTCCTCTGCTTTATTTATGTTCTAAGAAGATTCTTCTATTTTGTTGTTTCATCGCGCTGATATGGTTTTTATTTAGTCTGCGTATTTTGCTTAAAATTGAAACTCTGTTAAAAGTGATGAAATGGTGAAAAAATGATTTTAAAGATTTATTTACCTCGTGTAGATATGTGCAAAATATAGGCAATAAAACTGAGGAAAATGGGTGATTTATTGCTTTTTTTGCAGAATATGTTCATTTCTATTCTGGAAATAGTACCTCATAAAGGATCCTTTCTGAGGTACTTCATAATTTAACCGAAATATTTCTCCAATTCTAAAATGCTAAATAGTATGCTAAAATAAATGTAAACTTATGAAGTACCTCAGAAAGGATCCTTTATGAGGTACTTTTGTTATGGTGAGTGATGTAAAAGATGAAACTGTGCTATCTCTTTATAATTTTCTGTATGTCCATTCCGATGATATGCAG
>JAITWW010000029.1 GCA_031285085.1 Candidatus Methanofilum arcanum | reverse complement strand
TCCACCGGCATCACATATCTCTTTACGTGCACTGTCACTTAACTCTGCAACCCCAGCTCCTTTAAACCCAACAGCATGGCTTACGGTAATAACACGAACTCCTGCATCACCTCCTGCTTTTGTACATAAAAGACCTGTGCTCCCACTCGTACTTGCAACAACAATAGTAGTAATTCCAAGCTCCTTCGCTCGTTTAAGCGCTATCTCAATTGCATCTATTGTATTCTCTGGACCTTGCTTCTCAAAATAATAGACTGATTTTGTAATAAATGCCATTTTTTCACCTTTTACCTTCTTTATTGATACTCTGGGAGTTGTGCTTCTGGTGCAATTCCAGACTTAAAATGCTTCTGAATCTTTCCATAAAAATCTCGAAGCTGCACATTCATGGTTGGATGCACCTTCTTTCGAGCAAGCATAAACTCATTCAGACCTACCTGTGACTTCTTTTCTCGCATTGCAAGAAGCCCTGCTTCACGACAGATGGTCTCAAGATCTGCTCCTACATATCCTTCAGCATCAGATGCAATGGCTGTTAGGATCTGCTCTCGTACAGGATCACTCAGTATGAGATTGTTCTTTGCAAGTGCCTTTACAAAGATATCACGACGTTGACGTGTTGAGAGTGGTGGTACATCATCTTCTGTTTTCTTTGTTTTACGCGTCTTTGGCAGATGAGCTGCAATGATACTTTCCATCTCTTTTTGATCTATGGCTCGATCAGATCCAAGCACTTTCACAAACCCTTCAATGCCTTCCTCATTGAGAGCACTCATCTGTTCAAGATACTTCTCCAGGCTTCCACCCTCTATTGGCATATTCTGGGAGTGAATATCTAAAATACGTTTTCTGGCTACCAGATTAGGTTCTCCAATAAAGATCAGCCTGTCAAACCTTCCTGCACGGATGAGTGCAGGATCTACAAGATCTGGACGATTTGATGCACCAAGAATCACGACTTCGCGCATATCCACCATACCATCCATCTCGGTCAGAAACTGATTCAGTACACTCTCCATTGTTTTATTCTCACCAGCTCCACGCACAGGCGTGAGGGCGTCGAGTTCGTCAAAGAATAATACAGAGGGAGCGACCTGACGGGCTCGTTTAAATATCTCACGTACTGCCCGTTCTGACTCTCCCACCCATTTTGAAAGCAGTTGTGGACCACGTACTGCAATAAAGTTTGCACCAGACTCATTTGCAACTGCTTTTGCAATGAGGGTCTTTCCTGTTCCTGGAGGCCCGTAGAGCAAGACACCTCTTGGAGGATTAATCCCAAGCTCAAGGAACATATCACGCCGTGTTAATGGATACTCAACGGCTTCACGAATCTCTTCAATCGCATCCGCCAGCCCCCCAACATCATTCCAGCGGATGTGGGAGCTCTCAGGCATGACTTCACGCATTCCTGATGGAGATATCTGACGCAGTGCAATGGTGAAATCTGTATTATGCACTTCCATCTGCGAGAGAACCTCATCAGAGATTCGTTCTTCTTCAAGATTCATCTCAGGCAGATATCTTCGAAGAGCAGTAATAGCACCTTCCCGCGCAAGTGCTGCGATATCTGCTCCTGTATATCCATGTGTTTGCTGTGCAAGCGATGTGATATTCACACCTTCTGCAAGTGGCATGTTGCGGGTGTGAATCTCAAGGATCTCCTTTCTGTCCTCCTCTGTAGGAACACCGATTTCGATCTCGCGATCGAAGCGTCCTGGACGCCTGAGAGCTGGATCTATGCTGTCAACCCGGTTTGTTGCACCGATGACAATGACATTTCCTCGCTCAAGAAGCCCGTCCATCATGGTAAGCAGTTGTGCCACAACTCTTCGTTCAACCTCTCCTGTCACCTCTTCACGCTTTGGTGCGATGGAATCAAGCTCGTCAATAAAGATAATTGTTGGTGCATTTTCTTCTGCTTCTTCAAAGATCTCACGAAGTCTCTGCTCACTCTCTCCATAATATTTTGAGATGATCTCAGGTCCTGCAATGGGAATGAAGTGAGCACCAGATTCATTTGCAACAGCCTTTGCAATAAGTGTTTTTCCCGTTCCCGGAGGCCCGTACAAGAGCACTCCTTTTGGGGATTCAATACCAAGAGCTGCAAAGATCTCTGGATGACGCAGGGGGAGCTCTATTGTCTCGCGTAACTTTTGCACTTCTTTTCGAAGTCCTCCAATGTCTTCGTACGTTACTTGACTGTAGTTCCCAAATTCGAGTGCTCTCTCAGATAGAATGATCTCAGTGTTCTTTCCAATAATGTGGGCATCTTCTGGCACGAGACCTATTGTTCGAACTTGAATATGTTGTATTTGGAAGAAAGGTGCACTGAATGGAATGGGAATGACATCATCAAGAGATACTGGAAAATCTGTGAGGTGATGCTTTGCTGTTTCGAGAAAGGGTGAGATAAATTGTTCTGGAATCTCTTCTGGAAGTGCAAGTGTTATCTGTGTTGCGACAATGGTTTTTTCGAGAGGGGAGATTCGAACGGTGTCACCGATTGAGAGATTTGCATTTGTTCTTGTGAATCCATCAATGCGGAGCTTTTGTTGATCCCAGTCATTTGGCCTGAGACGCCAGACTTTTGCGACAGTTTCATTTTCTTTTCCAGTGATCTTGATAAGATCTCCAGGTGATATAGAGAGATATTGCATGGTCGTTTGATCGATTCGTGCTTTTCCAAACCCAAGATCAGATGGGTACGCACTATCGACTTTGAGAGCTATTTCTTCCATGTTCCAACAACCATATGTCATTTCATGTATAAGTACTACAATTACGATTGTACTAGCGATTATGTCTGTGTGGTTTTAATTGTCTCTGAAGTCTATGATGAAAAGGGTTGTACTGTTTGATCCAGTGCGTGGTGCTGCTGGTGATATGATTATTGGTGCTTTTTTGGACGCAGGTGTCTCAAAGGAAGAGGTATTTCGCGTGATGGCATCGGTTGGAGAAAAGCCTTCGGCGTCAAAGGTAGATCGTGCAGGAATTCGGGCGACATCTATCGATACCCATGCTTCTGATCTTTCTCGAACTTTCGCTGAGGTTATAGAGCGGGTGGAAGGAAGCTCCGCACCAGATTCTGTTATTTCCATGGCGAAACGTGTGTTTTTCCGAATAGCACGAGCTGAGCATGCAGTTCATCATGGTCTACATATGCATCATCATCATCATCACCATTTTGATCAGAGTTATCAGAGTGGTGAATGTGGTGACTGTGGCGAGAGCTGTGATGATTGCCATACTGACACACCTCTTACTGACACACCTCTTGATGCATTTCATAGTATGCATTTTCATGAGGTTGGTGCTGATGATGCAATTGCAGATGTGCTTGGCGCGTGTATGGCGATGTATCTGCTCTCACCTGATGGGGTGGTAGTGCGCCCCGTTGCGGTTGGATCTGGAGAGGTAACAATGCTTCATGGCAGATATCCCATTCCTGCCCCTGCTACGGTTGGCATCTTTACAGAGAGTGATCTGGTGATGCAGATGGATAGCTCCTGTGAACATGACCGAGGCGAGCTTTGTACTCCAACTGGCGCTGCATTGCTTGCAGAATTTTTAGCGTCATTTCCCTGGGAGGGTCAGTGCTGTGGCTCTCTCTGTGCTGTTGGGTATGGAGCTGGAAAGCGAAATCCTGCTGGTGTCCCAAATGTCCTTCGTTTGATGGTTTTTGAGGTTTCAAGTGAAGACCCCTCCATAATGTCACATGATGAAGGAGTGGTAGATGTGCTTGAGACACATGTTGATGATGTCTCTGGAGAGGTTCTTGGGTTTGCTCTCTATGAGTTGATACAGAAGGGTGCTCGGGATGCTGTTGCTATGCCAATTGTCATGAAAAAAGGCCGACCTGGATTTGCAGTACGGGTGATTGCATTGCCAAAGGATTCAGCACGGCTTTCTCGTGAGATGGCGAGGTTACTTGGAACGCTTGGAGTTCGTTGTGCGCAAAATGTGCATCGCTTTGTTGCGGATCGTATGTTTCGGGAGGTTGAGCTCTTGGTGAATGGCAGCCTGTATCGTTTTCCAGTGAAGTTTGGGCTGATTGGTAATGAGTGTTTTACGCTGAAGCCTGAGTTTGATCTGGTACAGGAATGTGCACAAAAGGAAGCTGTGTCAGTTTTGGATCTGAGCCGTCTCATTGAAGGAGAAGCCCGCAAGATGATTGATGGTGCTGTTTTTCATTCATCTGTTTTAAATAATGAGATGGAGAGAACGCAAGAGTGAGAGGAGATAGAAAGAGATGAAAAAGGATAGGGAAATGAAAAATGGGTGAAAATTTCGAGCATAGAGGTGTGCGTTTAGATCTTATTGTGCCAACTGGTTTTTCTGCATTTGATGAGCTTATTGGTGGTGGGTATGCTCGTCGGATGATTACGCAGTTTTACGGAGAGCCTGGAAGTGGAAAATCTACATTTTGCATGCTCGCTGCAGTGACCGTGATTGCAACAGGTCGTAATGTGGTGTATATAGATACTGAAAGTTTCTCTGTGGAACGATTTGCTCAGATTGCAGGAGAAAAAACAGCTGTATTTTCAGATTTTTTGTATCTGTTTGAACCTGAGGATTTTGAACAGCAGGGACAGATGATCTCTGATGCTTCAAAGGTGCTTGCAACGCGAGATGTTGGGTTGATTGTACTTGACTCTGCAACAGGATTATATCGAACAAATCTTGAGCATGGGCAACAGGATACGGTGCAGCGTTTGAATCGCCAGATTGTTGTGTTGCTTGGGTTTGCAAAGCGATATAATATTCCCGTGCTTGTAACAAATCAGGTGTACCAAGGTTTTTCACCACTAGCATCACTGATGAAGGAGGAGTTCTTGCCACTTGGTGGGACAGGTCTTGCACATTTATCTAAGGTGGTGTTACAGCTTGAACGATGTGGGACGGCTCGTTGTGTACGGATTGTGAAGCATCACTCTCGTCCAGAAGGAGGAGTTGTTCAATTTCATATTTCAGAACAAGGATTTTGTGTTGCAAGTGAGGGTGTATGAGTTCTCGTGAAGATATTGTTATTGTACACTGTACAGTTCCAGAGGAATTTTCTCGTCAGATGGCACAAGAGGCAGTTACAAAGGGTCTTTGTGCTTGTGTATCGATGACGCCAGTGGTGGCAGTGTATCGATGGGAAGGGAGTTTGTGTGAGGATCAGGAGATTTTGTTGCTTATGAAAACGACAAGAGCCCGGGTTGATGCAGTGATGGAGTGGATTTTATCTGTGCATCCATATGATGTTCCTGAGATTTTGGCGGTGCCTGTTGTACAGGGCTCTCAGTTATATTGTGAGTGGGTTATGTCTTCTGTTGAAGGTGGAAGTGAGTGAGGTAAGATGTAAAAGGGTGCAAAACGGATTTCATCACAACTATCAGAGAAGTTTCAGAGAGTAGAGCAGCAATTTATATGACAATCGTCATATATCTTCTTTTTTCATTATTCCTTTTTGAAAGAGTTTGTAGATCACAAACCCGTGATCATTGTGATAGATCCAGAGCTGTTTCTCGGCAATGCTTGGAGCAGGCGCTTGCCACATATCAGATATGAGATCAGTATAGATTTTTAGGATCTGTTTTGGAGTATGTACTTTTGTATGGCGTCTGGTTGCAATGAAGAGAATATGATGTTGGTTACAAGCGATCATGTCATATGGCCAGCTTCTTGTCATACTTTTGATAACAATATATCCTCTGTCCTCAAGCCTTGATGCTGCAATGTGTGTAACATTTCGTATGTGGGTATTTTGTTTGGAATCATCTTTTCCTCTTTTATTTTCTATATTGCATGTTCTCTCTTTGGAGCTGATATCCATGAGTTGTAGTTGTGCTCATAGATGTTTATAGTTTATTTGAATAGGGTGAAAGTGAATTTTCTCTTGTGCTCTATTATGTATGACGTACATGGATAATTGAGGATATATTGGATGGCCAGAGAAGGTGAAAAACGGTTATATACATTTTGGATCTAAGAAAATAGATGTATATTTTGGGACTCTGGTGATGAGGTATTGCTATGAAGAGGTATTGCTATGAAGAGAGATAATGGATTTACCGATCTTGAGGCAGCAATTGTATTGATTGCTCTCGTTGTTGTGGCTGCGATATTTTCGTATGTGATGCTTGGCGCTGGATTTTTTGAAACCCAACAAGCGAAAAGAGTTCCATACGCAGGCGCCAAGGAGGCGTTCGTGTTTGATGGCCAACAGTACGGGAAGATTGATACCAATCAACTTGTTGGATTTACTTTCAATGTTCGTGTCCTTGGTGGACAGCCAGTTGATATGGCGCCTACCATCTTTACATACTCTGCAACGAAGCTCATCTCACCAGTGGTGTTACAGGAGGGCTTCGCGATGGATGGAAATATTGGCGTCGTGTTTGAGTATCCAAGTACTGCATTCACATACAATGTCTACTATCCACCGAACAAAGATAACCCTGGTATTGCAGATCACATAGTAGCTCCTGGTTCTTTTGCGACTTACCTGGTTACCGTTGAAGGTGTTGATTTTGGAGACTGGTTCACGCTTGAGATGGCTCCGCGTATTGGTCCTCCAACTCGTATCACAAAAACCTTGTCCATAGGTCAGCAAGATGGAGAGTTCCTCCTATAGGAGGGTGGTTCTTATGAAGAGAGATGATGCATTTAATGACCTTGAATCTGCAATCATGCTTATTGCACTTGTTGTGATAGCCGCAGTTTTTAGCTACGTCATGCTGGGTGCTGTGTTCTTTGCAACTCAGGGATACCAAGAAGCTCCGTACGCCACCGCACTTCAACAGGCAATCTCACAGATTGTACTGGATGATGATATTGTATATGAGGACAAAGGTAGTACTGGTCACATTGGCCATCTCACCTTAACATTGATGGCTCAAGAAGGTGAAGATCCACAAAAGCTGAGTGAATTATTGTTTTTATTCTCATCACAAGATACACCAATTCCCTATGTCATTGAGTTTGACAATGCCTTTGATGGACGTGCTGTTCCTGTGGATTTTAGAACTGTTGTAGTAGGTAAGTTTGGTGTGCATGGCGCTCGGGGAGAGCTGGATGGGAACATGGTGATGAGAGCTGGTGAAAAGAAAACTGTCTATATCAGGTTACATGATGATGGTACAACAGCACCCGCTGGTCCTGCAACAGATGGGTGGCTCCAGATCGAGATAAAACAAAAAGTTGGTGGTCCAACAACAATACATAAACGTGTTGCAGCAGGATTCGCTCACGGCTAGAAGAGAAATAAGTGGTTTTACTGAAAAAGGAATGGTTGATCTTGATTTTCAACTCTTTTTACGCCTCACATTCCTCTACTGGAATTTCACATTCTTCTACTGGCGGTGGAACTTCACATTCTTCTGGCGGAGCATCACACTCCTCACCACCAATCTTTGGCTCCACGAGAATATAGTGTGTTTTCGTCTCTGTTCCGGACAAAGCACCTCGTATTCCTTCAAGTGAGACGGTGTAGAGGCCGGGCATGGTGTATATCGTTGAAACAGGAGTATCACTTTTCATTTCTTTTATCTCTCCGTTTCCAAAGTTCCAAACCCATGTGTCTGGTTCTATAGAACCAATAGAGACAGGAGTAAAGGTAACTTCCAAAACAACCATTCCTGTGAGAGGGGTAGCGGTGAAGTCTACACGAACCTGATTACGTGGTTTTCCAACTGCTGCGATGTCATAGTTCCGATCCACATAAAGAGAGATAAAAGAAGGTGCTGGACTCCACTTTTCTCCAGTTACCAAGTCAGTTATATAGTCAAGTTCATATCCTGGTTCTGACTCAAAGGAGAGAATAATTGTTTCACATTCCTCAAGCTCCCATGTGCCAGTTGGAATTGCGATTCCTCCATTCTGTCCAGAGGATCTGATGGTATATGTTGTGACAGTTGGCACCGTCGTTGGCAGTGTAGTTGGGGTCACGGTTGGTACCTTCGTTGGTACTTTGGTTGGCTTTACCTTCGTTGGCTTCTTCGTTGGAGCATCAGTTGGGTTCGTGGTTGGAGGTGGCGGCGTAGGTGGTCGTCCACCAAGAGCTGTGATTATATTGGCGCGATGTTCAAGGAGCATGTCAACAACTTCAAACCAGTTTTCATCACTCAGTGATTCTGGATGCAATAATTCTTCTTCTATGAACTCAGCAGATATTGGCTGGACAGACAAGCAAAAACAACAAAAAAGTATACAGACTACATATCCAAGAGATCTTTTCATTATGAGTATACATTATAAGGCCTTAAATTTCTTTCCCCCCTCGCCAAGCACGGCGAGGACGCCTCGCAAAGAGCGGCGAGGACGCTCTTCATCGGGTAGGAGGCCACCCATTAGTTGAGTGGCCGACCTCCCACACCACCGCACGTACGGGTCCGTATGCGGCGGTTCTCTAGTTTACACGGACTTTCAGAAAATAGTCAGTCGCCTATCTGTCCGTGTTGGCGGCGTTGTTTTCAGTCATCTTTCCACGATCAAGCGCTTTCGCATATCTTCTTGGTTCCACCAAT
>JAITWW010000028.1 GCA_031285085.1 Candidatus Methanofilum arcanum | reverse complement strand
ACCAATCTCAATAAACAATTGAAGGGGTGAACAGTTACAAGTTCCGTTGATGAAATATTGGGTAGGAGATTATTTATATTGATTATCTATGAACAACTCCTTGGCAAGCCCGTCGCACGATCGTAATAACACTCCTTTACCTGAGAATAGGCATATCCATCTTTTATAGACCACGTACCTAACCAACACTGATCATCTGCCGCTGCATATATAGCGTATTCTGTTGACCCTGGGTTTCCTACCCACACCATCTCTTCAAAGGTATCTTTCAGCTCAGAGAGTGAGCAAAACGGATAAATATATATATAAACAATTGTTCTTTCTTGATCTGTATTTGAATTTCCAGGCCCATAATCATATATTCCTACAAAATCCCCATAAAACATAAACTCTACTGATGACGGATTTTTCAACTCACCCGTAAACTCCGCCACAACAGGATTAGCACATACCGCAAACAGTATTACAATCACAATATAAAGTAATGGATTAAATATTTCTTTTTTCATGATATCACCTAGATATATCAATAATTAACTTTGTATTTCCACTATATGTAGGTTTTGATTTGAATGCTAATTTAAAACTTGGTTCTTTTTATCACTACAGCGATCACTTCTACATACACCATCTACTGCAAGTGCTTAACATCTGGAAATAGAGAGGAAAAGTCTATTTTTCTCAGTAAAATTTTTGATTTTCATGCAGGTTACAAGTGTGATCGCTGTAGTGTTAATAAAAGAAGAAAATGACTGTACTATTGGAATTCGTGGATTGTTATCAGAATTTCCAGAAATGTCGTTGACAGATTTTTGGAAAACATGCGGATAAAGAATGAGAGATATGAAGCATTATATTCTGGATGCTTGCGCTCTTATTGCTTTATTGCATGATGAAGAGGGAGCAAATAAAGTAGCTGCTGTTCAATGCTGCATATTCGGGTGAAAACAATCTCACTGCACAAGCTCAACCTGATGCTTACCGCTCGCGTGGAAAGGAACAGGCAAATCTGATGTTTTCATAGCTGATAAAAGAGGCCAATAACTCAGAGATCAGCGATGATGAAGCAGGTCGGTTAAAAGCTTCCTAAAAAATTTCGCTTGCAGAAGCATTTGTTTCAAATGCGAAGTTGTTGACAGCCGATCATCATGAGTTCGACGTGATAGAGGAAAATGAAGATATTCTGTTTTCATGAATAAGATAAAATGTAGCTCCAGGCGATGGTTTGGCGAAAACAGATAAGTATCAATGTAGAATTGCTTGTGATGTATCCCCATTGATTTCCATGATCAGGTATGTGGAAGTGCAGAACAGGGAGATAAAAGCGAGAATGTACGAGAGAAAAAAGAGATTAGCGAAAACCAATCTCAATAACAATTGAAGGGGTGAACAGTTACAAAAAAGGTTGTAAAAAGCCCACCTTTGGTATGGCTTTCTGTTCTCTAAATAAAAGTTCTTCCCTCTTCTATCTGATGAAAATGAGCTTATCCGTGATTCGTCAGAGAGTTTTGCAACTCTGTCGTATAGTATTTACCTATCCTTGCACATAAGTAATTATGGCTATTTTAGAAGTGACTTCGGATGTTTACTCTGTTGGTTCTCAAGATTGGAATCGGACATTGTTTGATGCATTTATTGGTCTGCCAAAGGGGACGTCATATAATGCGCACCTTATTCGTGGGAGTGAAAAGACTGCTCTTTTGAATGCCATCGATCCTGATAAGGAAGAGGAGCTTATTACTCACTTAATCAGGCTGAAAGTTTCACATATTGATTATATTGTTGCGCTGCACACAGAACAGGATCATTCTGGTGCTATTCCCATGTTGCTTGAGCTCTTTCCATCAGCAGTAGTTGTCTGCACAGAGAGTGGAATGGATCTTTTGGGACGTCACTTGGGTGTAGATCCACAGCGTTGCAAGGTTATTTCTGATAATGAAACGCTTTCTCTTGGAAACAAGACTCTTCAGTTTATGATTACTCCCTGGGTGCACTGGCCAGATAGCATGCTTGCGTACTGTCCAGAGGATAAGATACTTTTTAGTTGTGATCTTTTTGGTTCCCATTATGCAACATCAGATCTTTTTGTCACTGATTTTGCAGAGGAGAAGGTACTTGCAAAGCGTTATTTTGCAGAGATTATGATGCCGTTTCGATCAAGTATCGTTGAGTATCTAAAGAGGCTTGAGGCATTGGAGATTGATATTATCGCACCCAGCCACGGACCCTGTGTAAAACCCGCCTCATTTATTCTGGATCTGTATCGAGTTTGGACATCGGATGAGACAGAGAACCTTGTTGTTATTCCATATGTCTCAATGCATGGTAGTGTCAAGCGTATGGTTCATCATCTTTCAGATGTCCTCGTTGAGCAAGGTGTTGCAGTTCAGCTTTTTGATCTCACCACTGCAGATACTGGAGATATTGCCGCTTCTCTTGTTGATGCAAGGACATTGATTCTTGGTGTGCCAACTATGTTATTTGGTCCGCATCCGCTAGCAGCATCTGTTGCTTTTGTTGCAAATATGGTACGACCAAAAACAAAGTATCTTGGTATCATTGGGAGTTATGGCTGGGGTGGACGCACGGTTGAGGTGCTTTTAGAGTTAACAGCAATGATGCAGGCAGAGCGTCTTGAGCCGGTGTATATTCAGGGTGCCCCTGATGGAGAAACATATGATGCGCTTGATGCCCTGGCTCAGGTCATTATTGAGAAGCATCACGAAAATTAGTATCTTATTTCCCGTACCTT
>JAITWW010000133.1 GCA_031285085.1 Candidatus Methanofilum arcanum | reverse complement strand
AGAGATCTGGAGTATCTATAAGTTATGTAGATTCTATTATCCATTTTATCGGTTTATTCCATTCTTAAACTGGCTTTTACAAACTCAATAGGATGTTGTGTAAGCTCTGCAACCTCTTCAAGTGATAATCCTTGTTTAGAGAGTTTCCTTGCAACACTCTCCATACTTTCGCCAACCTCGATAATGTGTTGATCTGGATCATATAGTCTTACAACACGCTGCCCCCATGGATACTCGCGTGCATCATGCACATAGATGATATCATCACATGTTTTAAGATGGGTGAAAAATGCTTCAAAGTCATCTTCTTCAAAATAAACTTCCATATTTTTCGTATTTTTGAGGATTTCATCTTCAGAGGCACTGATGAACTCACACCACACATCCTTTGCCTGTAATGCAAATCCCCCAGATAAAACAATATTTGCTCCGAAATCAAATATAACCTCTTGGAAGAGAACACGCTCATAAAATGCTCGGGACGCGTTAATATCATCAACAACCAGCAAAAAACTAGCTTTTTTCATATCAAGTAATACCATGTCAAAGGATAAATGATAACCTTATTTGAGGTTTGGAGGCTGTTTTTTTCTTGTTCTTACATTCCAATTGCAAAGATGCCAAGTACAACAGCACGCATTATCTCATGTGTGGCACCGACAATATCCCCATTTACGCCACCAAACAACCTATACGCAAGAGATCGCATGCTATATGAGATAAAAACCATCATCACAATATTCACTACAAGAAGCTCAATTGGAACTGGTAGGGCACAGAGAGGAAAACATAAAAGTACCGTACAGGGGAGCATGATTGCACGCGCTTTCTCATGGAGGAGGGCGTGAATTCCTGAGTGAAATGGCTTTCCAAGAGCAGTTAAAAACGCCATGGTGCCTTTCCCACATACCTCAGCACAGAGGATGGCACATGCCATCGTAAGAGGAGGAAGTTCTGTTAAAAATGCAATACTCAAAAGAAGAATAAAAAAACCAAGAGCTACTGCACCTGTTCCAAGCTGACGATCAGTCAGTGCTGTAATTCGCTTTTCACGGCTTCCATGAGCCATAAGACCATCGCCAAGATCAAGGAGGCCATCAAGATGATTTGCTCCAGAGAGAAACACTACAGAACCAAGCACAAGAACTGCCATGATCATATGGGAAATACCAAGGAAACCAAGACATAGTACAAGGACCGCGGCAATCCCTCCTGTTACATAACCCGCAAGAGGATATATCCAGGTTCGTCTTGAAAACGCTTCAAAAGGCGCAAGCTCACCAAGAGGTAATATGGTTGTAAATTGTAAAAGTGCTCGAACTGAATCAAGTGAGCTACATCTCTTCACTGGTTCTTGTATCACACGCTTCACCACGCAGAAACCATACATCCTGCAATGAGTCCTGCCATTGCATCATCTAAAAACGGGCCAAGCGTTGCAAGAATACCAGGTTTATTCTGATCATAATGAGTAAACACGAGTTTCGCTTTTGGACCACCAATAAGCTCAGCAATAGCAATACCAAGTATCTCATCTGCAAGAAGCCAAAGCGGGTCAGATGCATATATTGAGTGAGGGTCCTTGGTTATCAGGGTATCTTCCAGTAATATCGCACCTGTTATCAGTACGGTGACATTTTGATCGCTAAGTGCTCTGTTTATTCGCTCTTTTAGGAGCTTTTGGTCTGATTCAGCAGGAATGCTAGGCACACATTGAAATGCTGCATCACATAAGAGAGCAACAGTAATGCCATATGAAGCAAGAGCTGAGTGAATCTCCTCCATCGTACCATATCTGTTCTATAGCAACATCAATGTGTTATCTCGAAAAAACATGTACTAATGCCTGATTTCATAACCCCAGAGTATCATAACCATGCACTATCTGTTAAAAATCCACTATTTTGTGGAGTTCTTGCCAACACACTTTTGTCTACGGTTCCAGGGCTTTCAGGAGCAGGACCAAGTCCAAAGGATTCACTGCTTGTGCCAGTTCTTGATGCTGAACTGATTATAAATGGAGAGATCACAAGCACCTCTGCAACACCAAATACGGCAACTGGCTGTCCAACCCCTGCAGCTATCACGCGAGCAATGATGGAGCTTATCAATCACGAACCTCTTTTCGTGAATGCAGGTCTGTATCACAAACCAACGGTTTCATGTTATGATCTGTATGGTGAGATTGGGCAGGATCCAAGAGGTGGCCAGGCTCTTCAGGATCCAAAACATCTCTTTGAAAGAGGAAAGAGTCTTGGAAAAAAACTTACCCAGTGCCATGATCTCATTGTTATTGGAGAATGTGTACCTGGGGGGACAACTACTGCTCTTCTTGTACTTCGTGCACTTGGATACCAAGCCCATGTCAGCAGTGCATATCCAAAAAATCCAACAGATCTAAAAGAAACAATCGCAAAAGAGGTACTCTCACATATGAATCAAGAACGCTGTCATGATCCCTGGTATGTTATGTCGTGTTGTGCAGATCCAATGATGCCAGTTGTGTGCGGCATCGTGGCAGGTTGTGATCGAAAGCGTTCACATCTCATTCTTGCAGGAGGAACACAGATGCTTGCAGTAGCTGCTCTTACGAAGATGTTTGGAGATCCAATTCCTGATATTGTAACAACAATATATGTGAAAGAAGATTCATCTGCAAATATCACAGAGATAGCAGAACAAATAAAGACATCTATATGGTATGTGAACCCAAAGTTTGGAGAGATTGGACATAAAGGACTTGCACGATACTGCATTGGTGAAGTAAAGGAAGGAATGGGAGCTGGTGGGGCAATGATGCTCGCCTACCTGCTTGGGAAAACTCCAGATGAGATCAAGCAGGCCATTCTTACAAAAGCACTGGCATATTCAAGAGAATAAAAAATATTATCAATACCATCGAGTGATTAGTATCTCACCGCATTCAGCAGACCCAAAATACAGCCTTGTAATCCCTGCATATAATGAGGCAAATCGAATCTCACGTCTCCTCTCAGAACTCGATGATGAAGCATTTGAGTATATATTCGTATGTGATGGGACAGATAACACGCCAGAAATAATAACATCGTACTTTCAAGATAAGAGTTATCAGATTCAGTGCCTTACATTTCCAGAGCGAAAAGGAAAAGGAGGAGGTATTTTTGCAGGTTTTCAAGCAACTCGTGGTTCTTTGATTGGATTTATGGATGCAGATCTATCTGCTTCGTTTGAGACCATAAAAAGCTTGTTTGAGAGATTAGAAACAGAAATGAAGCGTGATCCATCTACCGGTGCTGTTATTGGCTCACGTTATGCAAAAGATGCACAGATTTGCAAACCTCAACCTCTTTCTCGACGTTTTCTGAGCAGATGTTTCAATATAGCAACGAAACTGCTTTTTCATCTTTCATATTATGATACGCAATGTGGCGCGAAGGTGTGCACAAAAGAAGCATTTACCTCTATCTCACGAAAAGTGAGAAGCACTGGTTTTGAGTTTGATGTTGAGTTCATCTGGCGGCTTGAACAGGCAGGGTACCGAGTGGATGAGGTTGCAATCGTTTGGGCCGATGCTGAAGATAGTCGTGTCTCGTTTTCGACACCACTTCAGATGTTTTGGGGACTGATTAAGTTACGCTGTAGTATTTTTTTTGAGTAAGTAACAATAACCACAAGCACCCGCTCTTGAAATTTCTCCATTAGATTTGTCTGCATAGGCGTGCCAAAGTATCATTTTCCAAATTTTCTCGTTCGAGACTGATAATCCAACAAAGCACAGTTAAATTCATGCTGCGTAAATGCAGCTAAAGGCGCCTGAGTAAAGTAGAGCTCTGAGTATGCAGTCTGCCAGATCATAAAATCTACGAGATTCCTTTCTCGTGTCTTAATGACAAGATCTGGACAGTCTGGAAAACGAAGGTTCTCGGCAAGAACTTGTTCTGTTAATTCTTGTGATTTTATTCCTTTGCGAGCGAGAATTTCGAGAGTATCTGCGATTTCTTGACGTCCAGAGACTCCTGCGACAACAATGATCTCTGGAGCAGATGAATGATAAGACCTGGAATCAACTTTTATCCCGATCTCATATGGAAGAACGCGCCCTTCAGCAGTATACCATGCACATGGTGCAAACTCTGTAATACAAGATAACTCGGAAACAACTTCATCTGCATTTGTTATGCTATGAAGATGGAATGTGATCTTTTGTATACCAGGTAAGCCCAGAACATTGATATCTGTAGAGAAGGAGATTGCCCATTGAACAATATCACAGATTCTTTTTGAAGATGACTTAAAATCTTCAGATGAAAGCATAAAACAAATGTGCAAAGGCAATTGAGTGAGTCTTTCTTTTCCACGCAGTTGAATCAGTTTATTGTTCATCTCAAGCACTTATTAGTTGTAGTAAGGTGTTTTACTCGTGTACATTCCTTATTTTGAAAACATTTGATTCATTTCAGAAGCCATTACAAAGTGTCAGTATGTTCACAAACAAGAGTGTCTTACCTTATTTTATTAAACTGAGAAGACTTTTAATGATTCGTACCGACACCCCCACCTTGAAGTAAAAAATATAAAATAAGAAGAGAAGAGTATCTAACACGTGCGATGCAAAACATCCATCAGAGTGTGACTCCATAATTTCTTGGGTTGGTGCTCCAGTCCAGACACAATGACCATTCGTTTGAAGAAGAGAGGCATACATACCATACCATAAGGAGCGTGTATGAAATGAAAAAAGAGAAAGTGATATCTGTTCTATCAAATACATGAATAACGAGTAATATGCTTTTTTTCGTAGGCCTTGGTTTATATGGTGCAGATGATGTATCTGTGCGAGGAATGTCTTTGATACGGGATGCAAATTATATCTATCTCGAAGGATACACCTCATTATTGATGGGGGCCTCTCCTGATATGCTCTCAAAGCGATATCAAAAACCAATTCATGTGCTTGGAAGAGAAGACGTAGAGATACATCCAGATACTCTCATAAAACAAGCAAAGACTCATAACGTCGTATTTCTCACAGGGGGAGATCCAATGGTTTCGACAACTCATGCAGATCTCCGTATTCGTGCCGCTCAAGAGGGGGTGCAAACTGAGATTATTCATGGTGCATCGATCAGCAGCGCGGTATGTGGTTTGTCTGGACTTCAAAACTATCGCTTTGGAAAGTCATGTTCAATTCCCTTTCCATATAGAAACTGGATGCCACGTACTCCAGTTGATACAATTGAGCAGAACCGCACACATGATCTTCACACACTTGTGTACCTTGATATCCAACCAAAGCGCTATATGCAGATTCACGAAGCAATAGACATCCTCATAACTCTGTATGAAACTGCAGACCCTCCTCTTTGTATGCCTGAGTTGTATATCGGTATTGCACGTGCAGGTTCAGATGAGCCAGAGGTATATGCAGGAAACCTTGCACAGATACTGAGCCATGACTTTGGTTCCCCACTCCATATCCTGATTGTTCCTGCATCACTGCATCACATTGAACAGGAGTACCTCATGACATTTGCTCATCTTCTCCCATGACGTGTTCTTCTTGAGGTGAACTTCTATGACAATGCATAACTCGGCTTCAGTTCTACAAAGATATGAGCAAAAACTTTGTTTCGCTTTTGCAGAGGCTGTCTTTATAGTGAAAAAGGAAACCCCTCTTGGAATATGTGCCAAACAAGCGGCTGAGATGATTCATTCATATCTGCATGATGCTACTCATTTCGCACACCATGATGATCAGGTAAACTGGCTTGCATCACTTGGATATGCCCATGGCTGGTTTTTTACAACAATAAGGCTTGGATATATGAAAGGAAATCTTTGTGAAATTCCAGATATTCCAGTGTTTCATACAGTGAATCAAACAAAACTTCACGAAAAAAAAGAACGGTACGATAAAATGCTTATCTGTGCATTGCATTCAATTCATATTGCACCAGTATCTGGATCACCCCTCTGGAAAGAAGCGTATGAGATCTCAGAGCAAATAAAAAGAGATCTTCTCCATTCCCGTACACAATCAGATGAAAATGCACTTCTTACGATCAGCTATGCATATGGAGTTCTTGATTGTGGGGTTCGAGTTGGCCTGTACCAGATCTTTGATCATGCTCATCTCTTTACAACAGATTCATGAGTTTTTCTCATTCAAGCCATTTTCTCCGAATAATAATGAGATGAGAGCGTCACATACGTGAAACAATGTATTTTAAATGTATCCTCTGCGTAGTATATAGAATTCTGAGTACAGTAGTCTCCCACAACAACTGCATGAGATTCAGTTCTTCATTTAAGTACATAGGTGATTTTTAATGTTATGGCAAGGTAAATCCGTTCGGAAATCAAGTGGTGGACGATACCACCCAGCACGAAGCAAAAGAAGACACGAGATAGGATCTGCTCCAACAGATACTCATATCGGTGCAGATAAGCGTAAAATAAGTAGAGTTCGCGGCGGCAATATAAAAGTACGTGCTCTTCGCTCTGAAATCGCAAGTGTATGCAATCAAAAAACAGGTGAAACAATGCGTGCAATCATTGAAGATGTCGAAGAAAACACAGCAAATCCAAACTTTGTTCGTCGAAATCTGTTAACAAAGGGTGCAATCATCAAGACAAGCGTTGGTCGCGCAAAGATTGTCAGCCGTCCAGGTCAGCATGGCGTTATTAATGCGATCCTGCTAACAGAATAAGATAAATACACCTTCATATATCAATTTTTGAGAGTTCGCTTATAGTCCAGTCCACATTTCGCAAAAGTGGGTGGATATTATATCACAAACACCGCTGCTGCAATTACTGTTGTCCACAACCCAGACTCATTTCCCATTGCAGCTGAGCAGACATGTGATGTTGTGATAATTTTTCCACTTGCTTTATAAAGCTGCTCTCGCTCAAGCCATGCTATATTTGGATCAAATTCAATACCAAGCGTTGTAGCAAGCATGGTTGCTGCAAGATCCTCAGCATACTCTCCTGATTCAATCTCTGTTTCTCCATATGCATGATGCTCAGACAGGTAACCATACTGGTTTAGTTCCTTTGGAAGGGCAATACCAATAGCTGAGGTTATCATACGATTCGGCTCATTGGTATCAGATCGTGCCATAACACAAAACACAATCTCACCAGGGTGAAGTTCGTCAATTCCTGCCTCAACAGAGACCTTCTCGCACTGGGGGGGGAAAATACTCGATACATACACAAGATTATACTTCTCAATCTTTCCATCACGAAGTGCCAGCTCAAATGATGCAAGGCGATCTTTATGTACTCCGACTCCCTTCGTGAAAAAAACTTTTCGTGGAACCATCATCACAATAATGTCATCCTATCATGGGAAATACTTTAGCAAAGATACAAACAAAAGAGGCTCAAATTCAGTTACAATTCAAAAACATCGCCGTCATGCCCTGCGTGTGGTGTGTTAAACGAAAGATAGTGGCTCATATGCACAATGTAGTACGAACGAGCATCTAGTTCCTGTGCAAGCTCCATTGCTTCTTCATAATTCAGATGCTTTTCCACCTTTACAACCTCATTTGGGAAGATACCATCAATAAATAAGAGATCAAGGCCGGTGAAGAGATCATAGCTTGCTTTTGGGATATCCCGATTTGTATCTGAGGTATACCCCATTCTCCATCTTTGGTCTGCACCTGGAGGTGGTTCAATGACAACACCATAGGTTGGAGTTGGAGGATGAGTTACCTGAACCAAGGTCCATGTAAGTCCAATAAGTTCAAAAGGCTCATATGGTTTTTTGCGATGTTGTTTATTCTCAGAAACTAAAAAAGAAAAAAAAGGAGTGCAGTAATCCATCACATCATCTGTCCCATAGATGTGTGGAATCTTTTGAACCCGGTAAAACTCCCCAAATCCCATAAAATGATCAAAGTGCCCATGTGTCCAGATAACGGCATCAATCTTTGGCAGCGAGCCAAAGCGTTTCTGAATCTCAATCAATTGTCGCCGCAGATCAGGACCAGAATCAATAAGCACATAATGTCCCTCATTCTCAATGAGAAGAGATGTACGAAGTCTTTGAACATCATGCTCAAGTGCATACTGACAGTTTTGACATATGCACCCTGCTTTTGGAGTACCTGCTGCATCTCCAGTACCAAGCAGCATTACTCGCATGATAAGCCCCGTTCTTTATTGATTCCTCGATCGGAAACAAAAAGAATTCCTCGTAATAGATCCTCTTCTTGGATCGATGTTCGCCCAGCTATGAGGGCAGAAAGAACAGCCTCACGCACGACCATACGCAGATCTGCTCCAGAATATCCCTCAGTCTTTTGGGCAATATCAAGAGGATCGCAAGGACATTCGAATCTCCCAAGCATACGCTTTAAAATCTGCTCTCTCATCATGATATCAGGGAGTTCAAATGGAATAATCTCATCAAATCTTCTCCATGCAGCAGCATCAAGCAATCTTGGATGGTTTGTTGCACCAATTAAAATAACATTATTTCGAACGAGACTGATTCTATCTACATTTTTCAATAATGCATTTACGGCACGTTTCATGGCCCCGTGATCATCCCCAGTACGACTTTTTGCAAGAAAATCAAACTCATCGATAAAGAGAATACAGGGAGAAAGCTTCTGTGCGAGCTCAAAGACGCGATCTATGTTTTTTGAGGTCTCGCCAAGATACTGAGAGGTAATCATGGAGAGGCGTACCTCAAGGAGGCACATATGAAATGTACGAGCAAGAACATGAGCCAGAGAGGTTTTTCCTGTTCCCGGAGGGCCAATAAATAAAAACTTCCCAATCTCAGTAACATTATGAGATGCTAAATAGGGAATATGCTCAAAAGCAGCCTTCATCTTAACAAGGCGATCTTTTTGTTCATCTGAACAGATGATATCTTCCATCTGATACTCGATCTCTTCGGGTGCATAGAGAATAACAAGATCAAGTGCTTCATTGAGTTTTTCATCAGATTCGATTATTGTTTTTAAACGCTTATCAAGGTACTGCCTGCTGTCTTCATATTTTGGATTTCGTTCAAGAGCAGACGTGTACGTACCTTTTGTTGCAAGACCATTTTGTTCGGCATAATACGCAAGTACTGGATTTTTTTCGATCCGATCTGCACCTCCATGCTTTGTCAGCCATGAAAACGCCGCTTTTGGAGCAGGAATGCTAAGGCGATGACCAAACTCCTCAAACATTACTAATGGATGATTTTCAAGATACAGATGGGCTTTTGGAATCTGAAGGGTACGTTCAATCGCACTTTCTGTAACAATGACCTGCGTTCGTTCATCTTCAGAATCAGTGATGCCAAAGGTGAGTCTGGCACGGGGGATGAGATCATTGATACCGAGGATCTCAGTTGTATTATAGATCTCAGCTGTCAGCAAGAGCTCAATGAGATCAAGGATTTCCTCTTCGTGTTCCATGCAGATTATCCGTAATATTGCCCGTACGTATATGGTGTTATCATTGAAGTACGTGATTGTTTTGAGTTTCTCATTGTGGGTTGAAACAAGAGATATACAAAAATATGTTTCATATAATATAATATTTTTTTGAGAAGAAAACTGTACCCCTTGAGTAAATAGAGATGAAAGCCAAAAAATCATTATTTTTTCCAAACTTAGTGATTATGCAACACAGCATTTGAGCACAAGCATTTAATACACAAAAATGAAATGGGACTGGAGAAGTTATTATGAAGACATGTGAATTTATTTTTATTGGGATGCTTTTTGGTATGCTTTTTGCAGCCCCAACGCTTGCTGCTGTCTACGAGCCAACCTGGAAAGGAACCGTTACTGCCATTGACGATGATACGATATCTGTAGAGATTGAGAGCAGCTATGAGTGTGACTTCACTGAAGCAGAACCAAGCTGCGGATTTAATGAGATAGATTTTGAGATCTCTGAGATTGTTTCTTCCAATATTCAGGATGTTTCTGTGTATGATGTTGTCGAGGTTGGAGATCCGATCATTGGCAAGAGCTATGGAGGCTTTGAAAGCACAGAGTGGTCAGCATTTGCACCAATCATCGAAGAAGAGGATGGAAGTATCTCCATCAAAGCATTGTTTGGAGATGTTGGTTTGCTTGACATTGCTCCCCTTGCAGCAGACTATGTTGTCTCATATGATGATATGACAGCAGATTGTGAAGCATGTACCGGTACGGTCTGTCAGGCAACATCTGTTGTAGTCTCTATTTCCAGCGAAGGATCAGAGGTTATATCTGAAACACTTATACCAGGTCAGGAGATCTCATACTTTGAAAGAGAGGATGGTTCTGGAATAGCTGTAACCTTCCTCAGTGGTGAGACTTCATACTTGGATTGTGAGACTGAGACAGATATGGGGATCACAGGTCCACAACCAATTCAGAATGTCTCAATCATTGTTACTCTGCCAACCCTTCTCGAAGCTGCAGCATAAGCTGCATACCTCTTTTTCTATGTGTTTTTTTGAATAGCATGGTATCTTTATTCGAGAGGAGCCCCATACCATAGTAACTACACTTGGTTGTCCTCTCTATGTGGGACCCACGAATAGAGCCATGACAACAATGAAGGAGTATATCAGATCAGAGGATACAGATGGCAGAAGCACAGACATGGAAAATCTCCATGATTGAAAAAGGGCCAGGTAAAGCTAAGATCAAGATGGCATCTGGAGAAGAGGAGTGGCTGAAGGTATCTGAACGAGCAGAAAGCTTCAAAAATAAGATTCCAGATGGGGCACTTGTCAAATTATCTTTTCAAGGAGATGCGATTTCCGCCATTTTCGAAGTCGATGAAAACGGAAACGTAAAGCAACAGAACCCATCCACAAAACAAACGCGAACTGGAGGATATAAGAGAACAGATCCAGAACAAGAGCGGATCAAAAACCAGTATATCTTATGTGAAAGCCTGGCTACACGGGCGGTTGAAGTTGCTGAGATATCAATGCGATATAACCTTGAACCGGAAGAGAGAGAAAGACTCTGGCAAGATGTGTTGAGCATGACAATTCAGGGAGCAGAAAGGATTACTGCCCATATTCTGAAAGAATCCAAGTAAATCGCTCATTTAACTCTCTGGTACGAAATCATACACAGGAGTGCTCTTGTATGTTCAATTGATATTGAATACGTGCTTGTATCGTCAGGGCAGCCACTCATAGATACACAAACATATTGAAAGTTGTTGTCTCTGTAATTACTCGTTTTTCACACAGCTACTCCAAAACAAAGCATAATTATGAGAATTTTATGTACCAATCACGAGTGGATCGTCATATGCTTTCAGAAGCGCTAAAATGGAAAGCGCAGCAAGATAGCTCGTTGCAGGATTTTTTGGAGAAGGAAGATTTGTTATTTTACTATATATCTCTCCAAACTCACCAGATGCTACTATCTCATGGGTATTCTGGGATACAGTGGGATCTACCCAGAGCTCGACTTGCACATCATGATCTGTAGCCAGCTCAAGTGCAATGGAAACATTTGTATTTTTTGGATAATGTGCAATGCATTCAGTGGCACTTCCTGCAAACAACAACTCTCGAGTAGAGGTCGTAAGTCCAAGGCTACTTGGTGGCTTTGTCGTACGAAGGGTTACTGAGTGAAGTTTTGAGATCTGCCCAATTTTAAGATTATCAAGTCCCATAATTGCTCCACTCGGCACGTGGATCTTTCTTTTATGCGCCCGGGCCGTATCACAGATCATCTTTCGAAATGTGGGATCCGCGAGGGCACCTACACTCAAGACTACTAAATCCTTACCACATTCAAGCGCTCGACATCCATATGTTTGTACTGCTTCTACAGAAGCTGCTTCTACGCATAACTCAAATGGGCCTTGAATAAATGCTTCAAAGTCAGAGTATGGAGTTGCATGAGCGATAGTGGCAATTTCTGAGGCTGCCTCAAAGATTTTATCGAAGATCGAAACGACCGTGAATCCTTCCTGATGATCGGCAACGATCTTTCCTACATTGCCACAACCAAGAAGCCCGATTCGTACCATGCATATTATATATTCTTGGATTATTTATCCTCTCTGTTATGTATCACTCTCATCTGCTGTAGATATGAATAGAGTCCTCCTTTTAAAAAGGATATATGACGTAAAATAAGAAAACAAATGATAATTTCCACCTCATTTGAACATATACTTAAAAAGATGATCCGGAATCGTTTAAGTATTATTTAAACATATAATAAAGACAAACATCTTGTCTCTGGGATCGTACTAGTGACAAGGGAAAATGACAGGTACACAGCTATGAAACGTTGTTTGCTTGTACAAACAAGACAGGAAAAAAGATGACAAAAAGACCTTTAGACATTTTAGATCAGGTCCTGAATCGCGAACCAGTACTTGTTTCCTTAAAAAGTGGACGTGAAATTCGCGGCGTACTTCAAGGATATGACGTACACATGAACCTTGTCCTTGACCAGGCTGAGGAAGAGATCGAAGGAGAGATGAAGCAAGTAGGAACTATCATTATCCGTGGCGATAATGTGATCTATATCTCCCCATAAAACTTTGAAGGATAAATTTTAAACGCAAAAGTAAGATTGATAGGAGGGATTCATGTCAAAGGGTACACCGTCACGAGGAAAGCGCCAGACACAGACACACATTACATGTAGGCGTTGTGGAAAGATGTCATATCACAAGCGTCACAAGATCTGTGCATCCTGTGGTTTTGGCAGAAGCAGCAGAATTCGAAGCTACCGCTGGATAAATAAACGTCCAAAAGTTGCAACTCATTAGCATTCAAACAATAATCTATTTGGTTTTATTATGTGCGGTATCGTTGGCATTGTAAGTTCTGCCGACGTATCATACTCTCTTTATTGCGCTCTGTATGCGCTTCAACATCGAGGACAGGATAGCGCAGGCATTGTAACAACAGATTATGGTCCGATGGTAACACATCGCAAACAGGGTCTTGTCTCATCTATCTTTGATGAAGATACTCTCAAGAAATTAACAGGAACCGTCGGTATTGGGCATGTACGATACCCAACAACCGGATGTAGTACCGCTGAGAACATTCAGCCCTTTTTCTTTACTTTCAAAAGTCATCATATTGCGCTGGCGCACAATGGTAATATCACGAATTACACCACACTGCGCGACATGTTTGAGGAAAAAGGGCAGATCTTTTTGACAACCTCTGACACAGAGATTATCTCAAAGATCATTATTGATGAGTTGTTACAGAATCACACTATTGAGGATGCTGTTCGAAGGTGTATGCGCATCATTGAAGGATCATACTCTGTTGTGCTTCTTATTGATGGCGAACTGTATGCATTTCGTGACCCCTTTGGTCTTCGACCTCTTGGGTTTGGAAAAACAGCAGAGGGAGGGCTTATTGTCGCATCTGAAAGCGTTGCCGTCGAAGGAATTGGTGGAACATTTGAGCGCGATATCCTTCCAGGAGAGATGATTCACGTTGATCAAAACAGAACCATTCGTTTTGTGGAGTGTGCAAAAGCAGAACATTATGCGTATTGTATTTTTGAGTACATCTACTTTGCGCGCTCAGATTCAGTTATTGATGGAGCATTAGTGTACGATGTCCGTCGCTCTATTGGTTCATCACTTGCACAAGAGGCTCCTGTTGATGCTGATATTGTCTGTACCATTCCAGATTCAGGAACAGCATACGCAGTTGGGTACTCAGAGCAGTCAAACATCTCATTTGTTGAATGCCTTATTAAAAACCGATATATGGGAAGAACATTCATTATGCCAAGCCAGGAGATGCGAGAGAGATCAGTTCGAATCAAGTTAAATCCAATCTCCCAGCACGTGCGTGATCGTGCCGTTATTTTGGTTGATGATTCTATTGTGCGTGGAACAACCTCCCGTATGATTGTAGAATCGGTTCGACACGCTGGCGCAGCAGAAGTGCATATGCGCATTGGTTCTCCCATTATCAAGGAGCCATGTTATTTTGGGGTTGATATGGCAACACGTGATCAGCTGATTGGAAGTGAAAAAGAGTGTGATGAGATCTGTAAACAAATTGGTGCGACATCACTGCATTATGCCTCCCTGAATGCCTTAGTTGATGCAATTGGCATTGCAGAAACAGATCTGTGCACTGGCTGCGTTACCGGTACGTACCCATTTCCTGTTGGAAGAAAACCCTGTAAACGAACGACGATACAATACATGTGAACATACATGTACATGTAGAGGCCATTCATATCCACATAGTTTTTACCATATAATACCTTGTGATATAGGTAATTTGTATGTCTGTTGAAAGATTATTAGAAGGAAATGCACGTTTTGTCTCAGAAGTGTTTCAAGATGGAAGTAAGTTTGCAGATTGTTTGAAAGGGCAGAGTCCACACACCCTTGTTATTGCTTGTGCAGACTCCCGTGTTCCCCCAGAGCTGATATTTGGAGCAAAACCAGGCGAGATCTTTGTTCATCGAAACATCGGAAACATGGTTCCCCCTGGAGATTGGAATCTGGCAACGGTTATGGAGTATGCAGTCTGCCATCTTGGTGTCACAACGGTTGCAGTGCTGGGACATGGACGTTGTGGTGCAATTAAAGCTGTGGCATCATATCACGGTCATGATGCATATATTCCCGGTTGGATCTATCATGGGCACCAGGCTTACGTGTCCTTAGTAGAGCGTATGCCATATCCAGATGATGCAACAGCACAGGTTGAGTGGCTATGTGAGTTAGAAAAGGAAAATGTCCGTTTTCAATTGAAACACCTGCGTACCTACCCTGTTATCACTACAGCACTGGCTGCAAACAAGATCTCAGTTGTTGGTCTGTATTATGACATGGCAACAGGGATTGTATCCAAGGTAGAGGAATAATCCATTATCCTTTTTTATAGAAACTTTTTTAGATTCTCGCGCCAGATTCAAAACTCGCTTTATTCATATGCAATGAGTGTGTATAATATAGGGTAACATATTTTGCGAGGGTTTCAGAGCTTGGCCAAATGAGCCGGACTTAAGATCCGGTCCCGCAGGGGTCCGAGGGTTCAAATCCCTTCCCTCGCATTTTTCTCGTTTTGAAAGCCATAATGTCATACACACCTATGTAACCATGTGAAGTGCATGACATTTGACGTATAACCCATGATATCTGTTCTTGTTTACGTGATCCCACTTATTTTGTCTCATAGGCTTGTACAGACTGAAGATGAGATACGGGTGATAGAGTCATATCAGTCATCTTTACACAAACAGCTGCTCCCTCCCATATTTGAATGAAAATAAGAAAAGAGAGAAAAAGAATCAGAAGAGGTTTTTGAGTTCTTCTTGATAGGGGCTTGGATCATGGAAAAACTGAACAACCTTTTCATTTCCAATGAGTGAATAAATAGATCTCTTTGGAAACACTTGTGGCATGTTCATATGGTGTGCATGGGTGGTACGAAGGAGAGAGGTTAGATATGGATATGCATCGTTTTTCACAAATGTCCCATCTGAAAGGTAATAATATGCAGCGCCACAACGATCTTCATAATCACCATAGATGCTTGTAAACCTTGATGATACGATATTTGCCATAATCAGAGTCTCAGAAGCGCTTGGATTAATGGTAACATGTCCATAATCTGGTGGAATAAGAACTGCTTCTCCTGCTTTTGCATACACTGCAACAATATCTGAGAGATCTTTTTTTTGTAGGAGATAGATGGCCTGGCCTGAGATAACCTCGTAAAGTTCAGGATATGTCAATTCATGTGAGGAGAGGGGATGGTAGTGTCCTTTTGTTTTATTATACTCTCCACAGATAATACGAGGAAAGATGACAGTGAGATCATATCTGAGATCATGTTCTAAAAGCCAGGTATGATCCTGTTCTGTTGCATATCTGTCTCTGTACATCTCATAGCAGATGAAGTCTGGATCCGGTTTGCAGTCTTTTTGATTGCGCATCACTGACTGCATATCTGCACCGGTTCGGAGATCTGGATCTATGACATTGATTCCAAGTTTTTCTTTTATTTCTTTTACATGCTTCAAAGAAAATCTCCTCCTGAGCGCTGTGTACATGTCGTACTTGTGCAGTTATATATTATCAGATGATAATATAAACTATTCGAAGAGTTTTAAAGAGATAATCTCTGCCTTGATGAGATGATTCCTCTTTTTCTAGGCGTGTGTGAGAGGCTGATCATGTCTTTGTTTCCATACTATCTGATGTATGCATCTCATTTTCAAAAATAGAACCCCATATGATATGAAATAGTAGATTTTGATCCTTATTTGTTGTTGTATGTTATGGTGGGTGGGTGTCTTCTGAGTTGCAGTTTGAAGGAGTACTCATTTCGGTGAGTTGAATATTGGATCAAAGTGAAAGTGTTCTTTCGCCAGTTTAGAGATGTTTTCTCCTAAAACCAATCATTTCTTCTCAATAGCTCTGCTTAATATGTGTATCACCTATATCGGTAGCCGTTATACTTATACTGGTAGGCGTCATAGTTATATCGGTAGCCGTTATAACGCCGAGCGATTATGACTGAAGTGCATATGACAAATGAAAATATAGCCTTAACTGAAGCCGTTTACTATATTTTGCTCGCATTGTATTCACCCCTGCATGGATATGGCATCATGCAAAAAGTAGCGGACCTATCTTCAGGGCGTGTACATCTCGCTGCAGGAACTCTATATGGGGCCTTAAGTACTCTACTTGAAAAAGGATGGATTGTTGCCCTTCCTGGAGAAAGAAACAGTCGTAAAAAAGAGTATGAGATAACCCCCTTAGGGAAAAGGATGGCTATGAATGAGTTATCCCGGTTACGGGAGCTTTTGGAAAACGGAGAGAAAATTATCGAGGGAAGAAAATATGAAAATGATAATTCATAAATTATTTTGGGCATGGAGCTTTGAGAAAGAAGAGAGATGGCTCAATGAGATGTCAAACAAGGGGTGGCAGCTCTCTGACGTTGGAGTTTGCAGATATACCTTTGAAGAAGGATTGCCTGGAGAGTATGTGTATCGCCTTGAAATGTTGAATAATTTACCAAAACATCCCGAGAGCGTGCACTATATCCGTTTCATTGAAGATACCGGAGCAGAACATGTCGGATCTCTTCTTCGGTGGGTGTACTTTCGTAAAAAAGCCGGAGAAAATGGATTTGATCTCTTTTCGGACATTGATTCGCGGATAAAGCATCTAAACGGGATACTTGTTCTTGTTGGTTTTGTTTTTGGAGTTATTCTATTATCTGGAATATATTATATGCTTGCGTGGCTTTCACATGGTGCACAATTCAACATAGTGTCTGGGATCATCTGTTTGATCGTTGGTCTTGGAATTGGGTATGGGTTTGTACACTTGTTCTTGCAAAAAAGGAGATTAGAAAAAGAAAAGATTCTGCATGAATGAATCATTCTCATCGTTATGAAATCACAATTTTTTAATTTTGTTCTTGTATCCGCTGGTAAATTGTCGTCTCACCTGCTCTGAAAATAGGCACGAGATCTAAAAAGTACGCATCAGGATCATCTGGAATCTGATACGTATTTCGCTCAGCCACACCAAGAATAAGAAAATCAGCATCGTACTTCTCCATTATCTCAGCTGCTCGTTTTGGTTGCTCGTATATTATGGAAATATCCGCCATACGTTCTCTTCCCCATCCAGGAGGATTATCTCCCCTCCAGTGTATTTCATGGGATAACAATCCAAGAATCGTGGGAATACCAGTAACAAAGGCCATCCTTGTATTGTACAGACCTAAATCTCCAGGTGCTGTAGCAAGTATATACTCTCCAGGAAGAGAACGTAAGTACATGGCTGCAGCATAATCATCTGGATTTGATCTTTCCAACCAGGAAAAGGCATCAAGACCTTGAATTTCACCATATGCTGTAGATCCAAGTGAGTTATGAAGAATTGGTACCGAAAGAATGAGTACCAAAATTCCACCAACTACCAAAGTGGTAATGCATTTCTCGATGATAGCTCCCCATTCTGTGTGACATACCCGGCCCATGAACTGCTCTACACGAATGCTTGCACTGCATAACGCTCCGATTCCAAGGAGAAACCAAGCTGCATAATAGAACCTTGAGATCGTCATCGCTCGACTATTCGTCATATCTAGCAAGTATACAAGCTCACAAAGCAGTGCAAGGAGCAATCCAGAAGCAAAAAGGAAATCAGATGCTCCCTCATGCCTTGCGATTAGGTATGCAAGAAGTACGAGGATAAGGCCAATCAGGGGATATCCTACTAAAAGGAATGGAACTGCAATTACAAATATCATTGGTTGTTTTTTGATATCTGAATAAAGTGTGCATGCAAGAAGAAATAAAAACCAACCAAATACAAGAAAAAACTCAGGCACTGTTGTCTTTGTATATACAATTCCAATTCCTTGAACACTATACGGGCGCATCATGATAAAAAACGGTGCATATGAGAGGAAAGCAATGAGCGGAAGAAGTATCCAGAGATACAAGATCGCTCCATTTGAACGAGATATATCTTTTCTTTTTTTCAACAGATATAAAATGTCATTAGATAAATGAATACATGTATTTGAAAAACATCTGAAAATTCCAGAAAGTTCTTCTCCTTCTTCACGGTGTGTTTGATACCAGATGACCACTGCCGCAAGAATAAAAAAAGGTCCATAAGAAAAGGCATTCCAGGAATTCATTCCAAACATTGTTCCAAGAGAAATACCGGCTAATATTGCACACATAGCTCTCTCTGAATTGACGAGTTTCTGCCACTGTGTAAATAGATATACAACCATCAGGATGAAAAATAGCTGATTAAAGACTGCTAGTGCATGGGTGTGGGCATCCCCACCAAAGAATGTAAATAAGGGGTACTCAGTCGATGTTCCTGGAACAGCAGATACACTACGAGAAAGTAAATGAAAAGGCTCTACTCCGCTCATATAATTATATATAAATGAAGGATTTACAATGAAAAGTAAGATGACAGGTAGGAGAGAAAATTTCTTGAGTAGCAGCTTTCCAATGCCATACAGTTGCACAGCAGATACACTGGCAACAGTTGGAAGTGCAAGCTGAAATACCATCCAAGAAGGAATATGTGCAATGATTCCAAGAGTCGCGAAGCACCAGTGCCCAAGGTAGTAATATACCTCTAATGTCCCGCCTGCAAGCCATGGGTCGAGTGGTGGAATAATAGGAGCGCGCATCATAGATGCAATAAATGCGTGATTCATGGGTTTTTCCCAACCAATATAGAAAATATCTGGGGAATACATTCGAAGTACAAGCATTGCAAAAAAAGCAATAAAAAATAATGCATAGTACCAGCTCCCCTCTTTTATGAGATCAGATAAAATGCCAATTCGTTCTTTTTGCCTCGTACCAAGTACAACGCCCGCAAGAATGAGAAAGATTCCAAGAGTATATACTGGAGAAAAGCCGAGATATGCCAGGTACCAACTGATTAGGCAGGACCATAAAAGGCTTACCGCAAATGAAGCTGGAAATGCAAGTGGTGGTGAGACCCAGACTCGAAGAATGAGCCAGGTACAAAGTTGCAAGGCAAGA
Organism: Candidatus Methanofilum arcanum; assembly: GCA_031285085.1. Taxonomy (GTDB): domain Archaea; phylum Halobacteriota; class Methanomicrobia; order Methanomicrobiales; family Methanospirillaceae; genus Methanofilum; species Methanofilum arcanum. The sequence continues at coordinate 4,441 of JAITWW010000133.1, read as the reverse complement.
TATGTGATCAGCCATGCACACACAAGCAGTAGATGTTCTATTTCTATCATTTATTTCTCCAGTGTAATTTTATTCATCTGGTTGTACAATTTATTTTATCACTCATATCATAAGTTTTAGGTAGTTTCATGGCACAGATCATCCACAAGGGTGTACCCATCGGCACAGGTGGGTTTTCCAGCCAGTGGATAACATTCACCATCCACAAAGGCATACTCATCGGCACAGGTGGGTTTTCCAACGAGAGGATAACATCTACCATCAACCAGGGTGTACCCATCGGCACAGGTAGCACTTCCGGTGAGTGGATAACATTCACCATCCACAAAGGCATACCCATCTGCACACCTTTCATTTTCTGATGCCAACTGATAAATCATCGTCTGACCTGCAGTGAAAACAGGCACGAGATCTGATAGGTACGCACTTGTATCATCTGGAATCTGGTACATCTTTCTCTCAGAATCACCAAGGATCAGCAAATTGGCATTATACTTCTTCATTATTTCGAAAGCTCGCTTTGGTTGTTCGTATATTGTGGAGATATCCGTTCTACGTTCCTGGTACCATCCAGGGGGGTTACTTCCCCGCCAGGTCAATTCATGGGAGGACACTCCAAGAATAGAAGGGATACCTGTAACTGAGGAGATTCTTGTATTATACTGATCAAATTGATTGTTCTGATCAAAATCTCCAGCTGCTGCAACAAGTACATGCTCTCCAGGAAGCTCATGTAAGTACATGACTGCAGCATAATCATCTGGGTGTGCTTTTTCCATCCAAGCTAATCCATCAAGTCCTTGAATTTCAGAGTATTTTGTAGGGTTAAATTCATAATTGAGAATTGGGACCGAAAGAATGAGTACCAATATCCCACCAGTTACCAATCTCGTGCTATATTTCTCAACAATAGCTCTTTTTTTTCCACGATATGCTCGATTTATGAACTCTTCTAGATGAATGCTTGCACTGCATAGCGCTCCGACTCCAAGAAGAAGCCAGACTACATGATAGATTTTCCAAATAGTATTCACCCGATACGAGGCACCCCAATCTAATGAATCTATTATGTATACCAGCTCACAAAGCAGTACGAGGAAAAGTCCAGAAGCAAAAAGGAGATCAAATACTCCCCCACGTCTTGCGATAAGGTATGCAAAAAGTACCAAAACAAGGCCAATCAGGGGGTATCCTACGATAATAAACGGAATTCCAATTAATAATAATTTTGGTTGTTTTTTGATATCTGCATAGAGTGTGCATAGAAAAAGGAATAAAAACCAACCAAATGCTAAGAAAAAGTCAGATACCATTGTCTTTGTATGCACAATCCCAATTCCTTGAGCACCAGCTGGGTTCATCATGATGAAAAACGGTGCATATGAGAGGAAGGCAATGAGAGGAACCAGTATCCAGAGATACACTATCACTGCACTTGAGTGAGATATTTCTGATCTCTTTTTCAAGAGGTCTACAATATCACCGTATAAATAAGTCCACACCTTATAAATCCATGTTTTGACCCCAGAAGATGGTTCTTGTTCCTTTCCGCTGTGTGTTTGATACCAGATGACAATTGCAGCCAGAAGAAAGAGAGGCGCAGAGGAAAAAGCATTCCAGACATTCATCCCTACCATTGTTCCAAGGGATATACCGGCTAATAATGCACACATAGCTCTCTCTGCATTGATGAGTTTTTGCCACCGTGTACATAGATATACAACCATGAGAAGGAAGAATACCTGATTAAAGACTCCCAATGCATGGGCATGTGGGTCTCCAAGTATGAATGTGAATAGAGGGTATTCAGTATATCCTTCTTGCATAACATATATACTATCCCAAAATAAATTATAATGATTATCTTTAGTTAGATAAAAAAATAGAAATGCTGGATTTACAATGAAGAGTACAAGTACAGGTGTGAGAGAAAATTTCTTTGATACCAGTTTTCCAATGCCATATAGTTGCACTGCAGATATACTGGCAATTGTTGGAATTATAAGCTGAAATACTATCCAAGAAGGAATATGTGCGATGCTTCCAAGAGTTGCGAAGCACCAGTGCCCAAGGTAATAATATACCTCTAATGTGCCTCCCGCATACCAGGGGTCGAGTGGTGGAACAATAGGAGTTCGCATCATAGATGCAATGAATGCGTGATTCATGAATTTTTCCCAGATTCCAACATAAATGTCTGGGTAAAACATTCGAACGAGAAGAAAGGTCAGAAAAACAGTAAAAAATAATGCATAGTACCACTTTCCATCTTTCAAATCCGATAAAATCCTAATTCGTGCTTCTTTGCTTCCACCAAGTACAATTCCTGTGAGTATGAAAAAGATTCCAAGAGCATATACTGGAGAAAAGCCGAGCCATGCCAGGTACCAACTGATCAGACAGGACCATAAAAGGCTTACCGCAAATGAAGCTGGAAATGCAAGTGCTGGTGAGACATAGACTCGAAGAATGAGCCAGGTACAAAGTTGTAAGACAAAATATGTGATCAGCCATGCGCACACAAACAGTAGATGTTCTATTTCTATCATTTATCTCTCCATTGTAACTTCTTTACCTAATTTGTACATCTATATAATTCTTTATTCCTTATTTGCATCTGTTTGTGCATCTTTCAATGTACTATACATTATGATATTTTGTAGAACTCCTCCTTCGTGGAATATTTCATCAGATATATTCATCCAAAATCCTTACATTTGCAATCAAAATTCAATGTGAATATATAGTATATAATAGAAAAAAATTACATTGTCTGGAAGTATGAACAACTCCTGATTTACACAATAATACTATTGCTTTGGTATTGAGACAGGCTGATATTTACATTCGTTACATAGTTACATAGATGTTTTATAACTCACATGTAGCAACAAATTTCATGAAATAATTCATACAAGTGATTACAATGACGAAGGAATACTTTGACAACACTGATTTTACATCTGATAGCAATGATAACGATTTCCAAATTTTGTTAGCAAAGGCTACATGCGGCGATGCCGATGCGCAAAACGCTTTGGCTCTTTGTTATTACAGTGGCAAAGGAGGGGAGGAAGATTATGGAAAAGCTGCAGAATGGTGGACAAAAGCCGCCGAACAAGGGCATGCTGAGGCACAATACAATCTGGGTCATTGCTATAAGGATGGTGAGGGAGTGGAGGAAGATGAGAAAAAAACCATAACATGGTGGACTAAAGCTGCCAAACAAGGATATGCTGAGGCACAATACGATTTGGGTACTTGTTATCAGTGGGGTGAGGGGGTGAAGCAAGACTATAAAAAAACCATGCACTGGTGGACCAAAGCTGCTGAGCAAGGATATGTTGAGGCACAGTATGATGTGGGTAATTGTTATGAGTGGGGCCAGGGGGTGAAGAAAGATTACACAGAAGCTGTAAAATGGTATACGAAAGCTGCTGAACAAGGAGATATGAGTGCACAAGGGGCTTTGGCCCGTTGTTATGAGAACGGTGAGGGAGTAGAACAAAATTATGAAAAAGCCGTTACATGGTATATGAAAGCTGCTGAACAAGGTCATGCCACGGCACAAGAAAAACTAAAAGACCTCACAATGAGGTAGTGATTTCAAAATGAAGTTTTGGACAAATATATCCGTGAATGGTGATATATCGAAAAGATGCTGATGGTGAAGAAATCATAGAAGACAAGTACTGGGAAAAAGAACAGATATTGAGATTATTTTACTAGTACATGTGCTCTATTGTCTTTTTCTGAGTTGTTCCTGCATTGTTGATATTTCCAAATAAATGAATATTTCATTGCTGCAATTGGTGATTTCGTTATGACTTTATCTAACTGTGTAAAAAACCACAGAAAAGGCGCTGAATAAAATAGGAGAATGAAAATGCATAATTTTTCTACAAGTAACAAATTCAAAGATTTGTTAAGAAAAGCTACACAAGGGAACGCTGATGCCCAGTTTATTGTAGGTCTCAGCTATCATAATGGTATTGGAGTGGGGATGAATAATAAAAAAGCTCTCTCCTGGTATACGAAAGCCGCAAAACAAGGGCATGAGAATGCACAAGTTGCTTTGGGATATCTTTATTTTGATGGTGAGAGAATGGAGGGAGATTATGAAAAAGCAGCAAAATGGTTTATGAAAGCTGCTGAACAAGGAAATGTTCATGGGCAACATGCTTTTGGTCTTTGTTATTACGATGGCAAGGGAGTGGAAAGAGATTATGAAAAGGCCTCCTTCTGGTATACGAAAGCAGCAACACAAGGAAACAGTGCTTCACAATACAATTTAGGTTCTTGTTATCATAATGGCCAGGGAGTGGAGAAAGATTATGAAAAAGCCGTTTACTGGTATACAAAGTCCGCAGAACAAGGAAACAGTGCTGGACAACGTGGTTTGGGCCTGTGCTATTTTGGGGGTACGGGAGTGGAGAAAGAT
>JAITWW010000097.1 GCA_031285085.1 Candidatus Methanofilum arcanum | reverse complement strand
CAACTGCCTCACCTTGTATTCTAATCATTCTGATACTATTCTAATACCATTCTAATACCATTCTAATACCATTCTGATACTATTCTGATACCATTCTGATACTATTCTGATACTATTCTGATACTATTCTGATACCATTCTGATACCATTCTGATACTATTCTAATCATTCTGTTACTCTTCTAATTATATTCTCCTACTCTTCTAATTATTCTCTTCATCTTTAAATCATTTTCTTCCTATTTTAATCGTTTTTCTTATTCTAATACCATTCTAATCATTCTTATCATCCAACCTAACGCTAGCCACCCCTGCACACGAGCTACCGCTACAGCGATCCTGATACAATGATTGAGTCAGCTTGTATCAACAGGTGTAACACATAACCAAAAGAACATAACCATTCCCATGACTTTTACATCAAAGCTCACGAATTATATGTATGGATCATAACTCTTATCTCCAAATAGAAAATATCGCTCGAATCGATGCATTTCGTCATCACAGAACTGGAATTATGGAGGCAATCCTTGCTGAAGGAAAAGAACCAGAAGCAGTTATGCGTATCGCAGAAGCACAATGTGCTGCATCTGGACGAGTACTTATCACCAGGCTTTCTGATGAAATTATTATGAGATTTACAGAGACATATCCAAAAGATCGGCTTATCTTCTCTCAGTTCAAAAGAACCCTTGTATTAACTGATGGTGTTACAAAACGGCCATCCACTGGTGGGAGGGTTGCAATTCTTACCGCAGGAACCGCTGATATCAATGTTGCAGAAGAAGCAAAAATGACCGCGGAAGAGCTTGGATGTGAAACACTTGCGATCTATGATATTGGGGTTGCCGGTCTTTCCCGCCTCTTATCACAGGTTGAGCATGTCAAAACAAATGACCCTGATGTTATTATCGTTGCTGCAGGCAGGGAAGGAACACTTCCAACCGTAGTATCAGGCCTTTTTGATGTCCCCATTATTGGTGTTCCCGTATCAACAGGATATGGAGCAGGAGGTGGAGGAAAAGCTTCACTTCTTTCCATGCTGCAGTCCTGCTCCCCGTTATGCGTTGTAAACATTGATGCTGGCTTTGTAGCTGGTGCCCTTGCTTCTCGGATTGCAAATAATGTTGCCCGAGTCCGCAATCAAAAAATAGACTCATAATTAATGAGTGAAAACGAGGAAATATCTTCTGTTTTTAGAAATGGGAAGATCTCCTTTGTTGTTTAAGCATTATTTCTCTATTTTCTGTTCCAGTGGAAACAATGGGGTTCAGATCGTTTCTCCTATAAGAGTCGATCTAAAAAAATCTCATGACTACAAGTACCTGAAATACATTTTTGATGGAAAGAAAAAACCATATGCCTTCCATATGGCAGTGCGATGGCACCCTGATCTCGTGAACCAAAGCTGGTTCCTTCGCTTGGATTCACTCCAACAAGTGCACGAATAAAAAACAATAAAATGGTGAATCAATCCCTTTCATTTGAATATCTGCTTGAAATAACTCTTGTTGCCTTCTGAATGCATTACGTGAAGTGAGATATGGAAATGCAGATAGCAGGGTATATCTCTTTTTTCTACGCAAAGCGCGACCATACCAGCATATGTTGCAAGACACTCTCTTCAAAAATGAGCTAATAACCAATCTTGACCAATAAGGCGCATGATGGTTGTTTCCTCATCTGGAGTGCTCAGGCCTCTCGCTTGAAAATATGAAAGAAGCGGAAAAAGGGAGGTAAATTTATCTTGATAATGTGGCGAATCTACCAACCACGATTTGCAAGAATCTCACCAGGAGGCAATGTGTGCACATCAAGTCCACGCATGGCTTGTCCAAGGCCTTTTGAGACCTCTGCAACAACCGCTGGCTCGTCAAAATGATGCACCGCTTCAACAATGGCCTGTGCCATCTGTTCTGGAGAAGAGGACTTGAAAATACCTGATCCAACAAACACCCCATCACATCCAAGCTGCATCATCAGTGCTGCATCAGATGGCGTTGCGATTCCACCAGCTGAGAAATTTATCACAGGCAGGCGCTCTAATGCTGCAGTCTCAAGCATGAGCTCGATTGGAGCCTCAAGCTCACGAGCCCGACGTACAATCTCCTGTTCATCCATTCCTTTTAACTGACGGATCTGCCCCATAATCGCTCGCATGTGGCGAACTGCCTCAACAACATTCCCTGTCCCGGCCTCACCTTTCGTACGAATCATGGCAGCTCCTTCATGGATTCGTCGGAGTGCCTCTCCAAGATTTCGTGCTCCACACACAAAAGGAACTGAAAATTTTAGCTTTTCAATATGAAATTCTTCGTCAGCAGGTGTTAAAACCTCAGACTCATCAATCATAGAAACACCAAGGGTCTCCAGCACCTGAGCCTCAACAAAATGACCAATACGTGCTTTTGCCATAACAGGAATAGAAACAGTCTCTATAATCTCTATGATCATAGCAGGATCAGACATCCTGGCGACTCCGCCTGTTGCACGAATATCAGCTGGAACACGCTCAAGGGCCATCACTGCAATGGCACCTGCTTCCTCTGCAATAGCTGCTTGCTCGGCATTTACGACATCCATAACAACACCACCTTTTTGCATGGATGCAAACCCACGTTTGATAAGTTCGGTACCCCAACGGAGCTCTTCAAGTTTCATTGTCTATATGTTGTCGTGTATGAGATATAGGTCTCTAGCTCAAGCAGTGTATCATTGCACAGATTCACGAGATTATATGATAGATACGCGCAATTCCAGTATCATGAGAGTGAAAACTGCGCAGAGAATAAATGCCACAGTTGTCATGACTATCGTATGTAAGATAGCCTCTTTTGCATCAGAGAGCATGCGTTCTTTTATGCCAATTACATACACACCTGGTTTTTCAAACTGCACTCCCACGCCTCCAGCTATCAATGATATTGGGATGCCACCATTGTATCCAGGACGTTTATTGCGATCAGCATGATACACTGCGAGCGCCTCTTTTCCCCTTTTTATGCACCAGAAGTACATAATAAGGAAGAGTCCTGTTATTCGAGCTGGAATGTACGACAATACATCATCAGCACGTGCTGCACACCAACCAAGATTCCTTCTCTCATCCAAATACCCAAGCATTGCATCCATGGTATTTGCAGCTCGGTACAGTGCGATTCCCGGCAAACCAAAAAGGCAGAAGTAAAACAGAGGTGCAATGATGCTATCAGTGAGATTCTCTGATACCGACTCGTATGCTGCAGAGAGCGCTTGTTCATGAGTAAATTCACTGGTATCACGCGAGACTAAATTCTGTGCATTCTTTCTCATCAACATCATGTCATGGCTATCTGAAACAGAACGAGCATGTTCTAAAAGCCCAGATAATGCCATACATGAACTAAAAAGAAACGGTGCACCAATGAGATATAACAGAGGAGACGCATACCACTCAAACAATGCATATGGAAGTGTAAAAAGAAACACCGTGCATATCCAAAAAAAGACACCGATAAGACGTTGAAAGAGGTTGGAGTAATGCATGTAGCGCGCTGGAACACCCCAGACTGAAATAAGTGATCCAAGCAAGGCTACTGGATGAAATTTCGTATCTGGATCTCCAAAGAGATGATCAACAACTACCCCAAGCACAAGAACCAGCGCACGCAAAAGGAAAAACACGGTACATCAAAAAATGTATAAAATATCTGAAATTTGCTTACACAATTTTTGGGAGGAGGTTTGGAATTCCCTCTTCAATAGGATAATGAACAGAACAAGCGTGGCAGATAAGAGAACCTGATACTATCTCCTGCTTTTTTTCATCAATTATGTGAAGTTCAAGCTCTCCCTTGCATACAGGACAACAAAGAATACGATGTAACTCACGCTTCATTGCACCCACTCATCTCTTTTGCATCAGGGAGTATCTGCTCTTAGATCAATCATCTGATCTAACTCAGGGCCAGTTGAGATGAGCAGAACTGGAGCTCCAATATCATCTTCAGCCTGAGAAAGGAAGTCTTTGCACTTTTTAGACAGCTGGCTGTATCTTGTTGCACCAAAACAGTCTGGATCAACATGGTCAATGCCAGTGATAGCACCAATTGTACATCCATTGATCATTGCAGCATATCGTGCCATCTCTGGATCCCAGTACCCAATTCGCCGTTCACGACCAGTAACTGTCCCAAACTCTTGAATTCCGAGTTTTTGTGCCTCTTCCCGACTCATCTCAGTTGGAAATGGACCACTTCCAACTCGAGTTGGAAATGCCTTATACACAACAATAACATCATCAATACGAGTAGGCCCAATACCATTATCAGCAGCCATCTGTGCTGCACAGGTGTCTTTACTGGTTACAAAAGGATAGTTTCCGTAGTACAATGAGATACCAAAACCTTGAGTACCTTCAAGAAATACATTTTCTCCTGCATCAAGGGCAGTATTCAACTCAAGAGCTACATCTGTGATATATTTTGAGAGCTCTGGAACTTCCCATGCCTGACGTGCTGTTCGCATCGCCCGATCACGGTTTGCAGGGCCACAGCCTGTCCCCGTCGTTCCAACCTTCTTCGACAGATGGCTATTGCTTTTATCTTCTGTGATATGCTCTTGTTCAATGATAGAACATCGTTTATCAATAAAAATGCGTCCGTCAATTCCTAACTCTTCGATCTCATGGAGAAGGACTGTTGGATCGATCAAGACCCCAGTTCCGATCATGAGACGGGCATCTTGATAGACAAAACCTGATGGACACATACGCACACCAAACTTCTTGTCTTTGACAACAATGGTATGACCAGCATTTGGTCCAACGCCACCACGAGAGATTATCTGGGGTTTATCTGTATGAGCAACATGGGAAACAATTTTGCCTTTTCCCTCGTCACCAAAATTGCCACCCACAAGTATAGTACAACTCATCCAAACACAGGATTTGGTTATGTGCAGGTATATAGATTCTGAATTTATTTCTTAATATCTAAAACAAAATAAATTTTCATTCAGATATGTCATATTATTAAAAAATAAAATCGAAGATATCTTAAAATAGCTTTCATATGGTTAAAAAATAAATTATCAAACCACAACCCGTATGAGAATACATTATCTAAAAAATTAAAGTGATGATATAAAATCAGATATTCGTTCAAGAGCGATACTTAAGTCTGAGCGAGATACTGCGTACGCACATCGAATATGGCCTGCACCACTTGGTCCAAATACGCTTCCTGGAACCGCAGCAACGTGTGCTTCTCGAATCAGGCGTTCAGCGAACTCGATATCAGAAAGACCAGTGCTTTCGATAGAAGGAAACGCATAAAAAGCACCTTGAGGCATGTGACAGGAGAGTCCTGCTCGCACGAGTCCATCAACAATCATATTTCTGCGCAGGCGATACTCTCTGATCATCTCACGCACATCATCCAGTTCCCCTCGTAGAGCTTCAAGAGCTCCATACTGCGAGGCCGTTGGAGCACTCATCATGACATATTGGTGAATTTTCAGTGCAGCCTGACACAATTCTTTTGGGGCGCAGAGATAACCCACACGAAAACCAGTCATTGCCCACGCTTTTGAAAAGCCAGAAAGTGTTATTGTGCGATCATATAGTTCCGGAATCGATGCAACAGCGACATGATCGCCCTCATACGTCATCTCTGCATATATCTCATCTGAAAGTACCAAAAGATCGTGATCCACACAGATATCTGCAATCGAACAGAGATCTTCTCGACGCATCACAGCGCCTGTTGGATTATTTGGAAAATTCAATACAAGTGCCTTTGTTTTTGGAGTTATGCGCTCCATAATAGCATCTGGAGTCAGACGAAACTGATCCTTCTCAAGGCATGGAACTGGAACAGATACGCCACCTGACATGGTAATACAAGGTGCATATGAGACAAAAATTGGATCAACTGTGAGAACTTCATCTCCTGGATCAATCGTTGCTCGAATTGCGACATCAAGCCCTTCTGACACACCAGAAGTTACAACTACCTCATGATCTGGATCATAATAGGTACCAAAACGTTGGTCAAGGTATTGACTAATTGCATTTCTTAATGACGGAAGACCGGCATTTGATGTATATGAAGTATTGTGTTCAAAAGAAGATATCGCAGCGTCACAGATCTTCCATGGTGTCATAAAATCAGGTTCACCAACCCCAAGTGAGACTATGTCCTCCATTTGCTGAGCGATATCAAAATATCTACGAATACCTGATGGAGGAATGGTTCGAGCAAGATGGGATATATGTTTTGTAGTTTGTTCTGACACAGATATCACCTCAGAATGAAAATGGCAGTCGTTTGCCATCTTCTCTCTCGTAGTACAATACTCCATTTTCCTTGTATGTTTTCATAATAATGTGTGTGGCAGTTTCTTTTATTCGATCCATTGATGCAATGTGCTCAGATACAAAGGAAGCCACATCATGCATGGTTTTACCCTGTACAAGAAGTTGCAGATCATATGTCCCAGTCTGTAAGCGCAAGCTTTTCACATTTGAAAATCTGGCTATACGCTCTGCAATGCGATCATATCCATACTCATGTTCAGGAGTGATGCGAAGTTCAACAATAGCCATAACAGATGGATTTTTTGCACGATCCCAGTCAATAAGTGCAGTATATCCACGGATGATTTTCTCTTCTTCGAGCATTGCTCGCCGTGATGCCACCTCTTCCTCGCTACATTGAAGCATGGCAGCAAGTTCGTGTAACGGAAGTGTGCAGTCTTTTTCAAGAAGAAAGAGCAGATCATTGTCTTTTGTATCCATAATTATTCACCAGTTTACCTTCATGGGTAGAGCGTCTTCATGATGTGACATTTTGTTTTCATTTTTTTATAGTGGATGATTCTTTGTAGGCTATTGCAGATAGATTTCTACTTTTTTTGCAAGAAGACCCACTCATTTTACAGACTTTACGAGGTATCCAGCTACACCACCTTCAGTAGATTGATCCCGCTACGCACTCTGATCTGATGCAGTGTACACATGAACACTGAACACTTTTGCATCTCTATTGTACTCTTGAATCTGGATCAACGCTTCAATTCCTCCCACGTCTGACATTGTAATGTTTATACTAACAGGATCTGGCTTTAAATCTTTGTATTATTTAATACCCTAGATCCTGTTCGTGTTCCCAACAACTCTATGCTTGCCCAATTCCAACACTATGCAGATGATCTTTACGCATATAAGCTGCATCATCCACAAGGAGGAAGTCAACCATGTAACATTATCTGTTAGAGAAGGTAAAAAAAGTTTCATCTCATCAAAATGGAGAAGGACATTATGGTACAGTACAGCAACTGGAGTTATCATCCAAGCGAGTTTTTTGTCTTCCTCCTCCTCTTGATTGTTTGTCTCGCACAAAAACATCCACTGTACATAAAAACTCACCTGAAGCATAGGAGCAGAAAAAGATCTGTGAGTTTTTAATCACATGTTAATTTATAATGTCACCAAACCTAAAAGATAGGAAGGAGTGTCTGAGGAACATCACTACGAGGAAGAGATCTGATGAAAAACGATACAATACGCTATTATAGGGATAAAGAAACATTTTTTCTGCGAGGAACATGTCACCTCTCCTTGGGAAAGGATACCCATGTAAAAAAAGAAGATACCATCTTCATTCATTCCGGACAAAAGTACCCATTTCCCAAGGGAACCGGCTTATTTACCTCTGTTCCGATTCAATATCTGTGTATTTTTAAAGCTCCAAAAAGCACGCTTTTTATCACTGCATCAAAGGAGGAGGTTCAAATCATTTACCATAACCATAAGCCCCTTTCTGATGCAGATATGCACACCATTGCAGATCTGATCGATAATACCCTGGTATTAGATCTCCATTATCAAAAGCAGAGTAGTATGAATGTTATTGTATCATATTCCCTTTCTGAGTGCGATAATGACATCATTTCAGAACCAGGGTTCATACAAGATATCATTATTCACGGCGTACGGCGTGCAGAGCAACATATACAAAATCGACCGTCTTTTCAGATTTTTATTCCACGGGAAGGAGAAAGCAAAAAAGAGAGCCCAAAAGGCAAATGGCATGAGTGGATACCTGAAAACTGTCCATATTATCCCTGTCATGACATTGCAAATCAGATCTGTGATTACTGTTACTGCCCATTTTATCCATGTTATGATGAAGAACTGGGAACCTGCATCACCAGTTCAAAAGGAGAGATGGTCTGGAGTTGCGAGGCATGTACCCTTCTGCATTATCCCCCTATTGCAGCACACTTGAAAATCTATCCAGTTGCATCACTTGCAGAGCTCAAAGAGGTTCATGCTGAGCATGCTGATGAGTGCTAATCTGATCTCATCTGTATTCGCGCATCACCTTATGTTTTTTTGTTCTGCTCTTCTGCTCAATCTTGCCTGCCAACACGATGTGTTCCTGCAACGAGAGGATGGCGAGCATAGTCCATAACTTCAATATCTGCGATTTTTTCAAGGTTAAGCCGTCTTGCAGTACGTTCAAGGCCAAGCTCGATATCTTCTTCAATAATGATGATATATGCTTCAAGTTTTTTGATATTCATTCTTTGAGCTGCCACAGCACGATGATGGCCATCAACAAGTAAGGTGCGCCCAGTCATTTTAATTGCAATAATTGGCTCAGCGAGTCCACGCTTTAGTTCATATATTCTTCCTTCAAGTTCATCCTGATAGATGCGAGACTGTGTTGGACGGAGACCTCGAAGGGGAACGGCTCCTTTTTCCATTTTTGGAACGACATTATGGAGACGCTCAAGGGTATCCATGAGCTTGTATACTTTTTCAGGAGATACATGTTCAATTTGAGAGCGAACAACATCTGTGTTTGAGATGATACCACATAATCGATTTTTTTCATCAACAACTGGCAATTTTTGAATACCAGATCGAACAATGACACGAGCAACATCAGAGATGGCCATGTCAGGTTCCGCTACGAGCAGGTATTTACTAAATACTTCACGTACTGGAGTATCTGGTGGAACAAAGATGATATCACGGGCAGAGATGTACCCAACAACTTCATCACCATTTACCACAGGAAATCCGTCATGGCTTGTACGGTCTATTGTTGCAACTACGTCACTTACAACGGCGTCAATTGAGATCGTATCAACGGTCTCGGTCATATAATCACGAACCCGCTTTTTCTCCATAGTACATTATATGCTTCGCACCTATAAATAGCAATAAGCGAAAAAACAAGTATTTCATTAGAAAACCAGAAAATCTCTAGCAACCTGTGGCGCTCTGAAAGTTGAAAGTGCTCCTTAGAAATCTTGCAGCGTGATATATAGCGAAAGCACAACTCTAAGAGGAATAAGAGTACATCTGTATCATATTTATAATGTATAATTAATTTCGAACATCCAAGTTCAATAATTATATGTATTAAAATAGATATATTTTGAATGAAGAGTATTAGAAAAGTAGTTGGGGGAATTGTACAACACAGCATGGAATAAGGAAAGTATAAAGAAGTGTTGAAAGATACCAATACTATGGTACATGAGTTTCTCTCACAGTTTTTTTCATCAGGACCCTCCCCCCATATCGTGATGAGTCCACCACCACCCCGCGTTATGGGTGGCCCCGGCGAACAAAAATATGAGTACAATGTCGTACCCTACTTCATTGTAGCATCTGTTGAGATGGGAAACACAACCACAAAATGTATCCTCACAGGCGTAAACCTTGAGACGGGTCATTCATATATCATCAATAAGACGGTCTGTATGAGCCGGGACGTTCGCCCACCAAAACCAGGTGAGATAGTATTTGGAAAAACATTAGATGGAACAGAACTCACCCGTGAATCTGTTACTGACCTTGTTCGTGATAATATCATCACCTGTCACAACGAAGCAGGTCTT
>JAITWW010000072.1 GCA_031285085.1 Candidatus Methanofilum arcanum | reverse complement strand
TTATCAGAAAGAAGGACAAAATTGCTCAAAAGATCAACCCTGACATCATCCACTATCTGATAACTAACCGGTGCAGACTCACTCATGACACCGCTCTTACCATGCACAAGCAAGGTCCCATCCTCTGCAAGCTCAAGAGATTCAGCACCTTCATATGCAAGTATAATTGATTCTGGAGCAACACCAGGATCTAATACAAACTCGCGTTTCAAAGTTCCTTCAATTCCAGAGTAAGAAAGGGAAACACCTGGCAAAATGGCATCATATACAATACCACTGTAGGTTGGAACATCTGTGATCCACTCAGACTCATCACCAATAAGATAATGAGCAAGGCCAGGAAGCAGCTCAGTTCCCTGTATGGAAACATCTGAACTTGCTCCCTCAACTGTCATTTTCGTGACTGGAAGTGTATCAATAGACTCGGATGGATCTTGCGAAGGAATAAAATAGAACCCATCATAGGTAAATCCAAAAAGATAGCCTGCTGATTGGATTAAAAACGCAATCTCCTCTGGTGCTTGTCCCATATTCTCAGTAAAACTGATGGGAAGATCTGACAGCATCTCGATCTCAGAAGCTGGGATCGCAGAACTGGTGAGCTCAGAAACTTCATCTGCTATTACTGACTGAATGGAAAAACACATGAGAAGAAGCACACATAGTGTGATAGTTACGTGAAGTACTGTGTTACATCGTTTACTCATAAAGTATACCCCCCATGCCAAAACTCCTATGGTAGCTCTTGATGACAGAAGACCCCTAACGCTTAACTCCTCTATTCATCAGATTCATGCTCTGAGTCACCGCAGCTCCATGGCATAACTGCATTTTTTTCAGTTCAAGTATAAAGATGAACGGTTGTGAAGAAACTTAAAGGTTGTTAAAGGCATTGCAAATATGAGATCCAAAATAAAAAAAATAGGAAGCAAAAAAGGGATTTAAAAAGAGTACGTATCTATTTCACATAATAAAATGACAATATGAGAATTCATCCAAGCATCTGCTGTTCAAGCTCTGTTAAAAGATCAGAGAATAAAACATGATACTTTGCAGAGATACATACAATTGCTGCCTGAGCGGTAATATTTCCATAAAACTCATCAGCAATACAGGCATTCATCTCTGCAATAACCTCTTCGTGAGTACGTCCTGTTTGCACAGATATCCTCTCTAAGAGAACTTCAAAGGGATCAGATGCATGAAGCACTGAAGATGAAGGTCGAAATCCAATTGGCACATGAACTGATGCAACATTAAAAGTTGGCACAAACATCTCATCTTCTACCTTCAAAAGTCCAGCATCACATGCACGACGAAGCAAGAGCTCTACTGACTCCCGATCCATCCACTTGCGATCAAATGCATAATAATAGATGAGCTCATTCTTACTCATTGCAGGCTTTGCTGCATGATAGAATGGTGCTGCAACTGTTACCTGAAGTGTCATCGCTTTGCACGAAGGGTATGAGATCCAACAAGACCGGAAAGCACGATCGGAAGTGCAATTGTTGCATCACAGAAACATTGAACCTGTTTACAGTCAAAAGCCTCTTTTCCCCATGAGATTGCTTCATCAAATGTACATCCAGACAACCCTCCAAAGTGTGGTGTGTCTGTGGTAAACTGAATGGCATAATCATGACCCCCACATGCTGCAGAATGAATATCAGCAATCACCTGGGTCTGCTGAATGAAATTCTTTGGAACCCCTCCGCCAACATATATCACACCAGTACGCTTCTGTTTTTCAACAATACGCGTAATATCATCAGCATCCTGGATCTGATCGACTGAGACATCGATACCACGCCTGCGAGCAATGACAAGCCCGATTCCAATAGATGAGTCAGTAAGTGCAGGAACAAGAATAGGGATGTCAAAAGCTGCTGCAGTAGCAGTAAGAGAGCGTCCTTTTGGATATCTTTCAGCAAGCCAAACCCCGAGTTTTTGTAAGAACTCAGATGATGACCCACAAAACCCATTCAGCTCTTCTGCAAAATCAGAGATTGCATTATCAACGGCACGAAACTCCTCTTCATATGCAAAGACATCATACATTCTGTCGATACCCTGTTCATATAATGCCTTATCATCAACATGGTGATGACCAAGATAATGCTCCACTCCACAGTGCTCACAGATATCATGGAAAATATTTGCACCAGTCGAGACAATCAGATCAATATATCGGTTTTCAACAAGAGAGATCAGGCATTCCTGCATACCAGCAGGAACCATCGCTCCAGAAAGGCCAAGCATAATATATACATCTGGATCCTCAATCATCGCTTTCCAGATGCGATATGCCTCTCCAAGTTTTCTTCCTTGAAAACCAGTCTGTGCCATACCATCAAGGAGCTCTGCAACGTTATTTCCTGGCTTTACAGGAATACGTGGAATCATAGTCATATAAACCAATTACACATCACATCAATCATTCAAAAGACGTACACGAGGCTCTTTAGCTCTCTATCTCCTTTATGATTTCATGATGAAAAAAGTATGGGTGAGATATTGTTGTTTCATTACAGTGCCATTATCGCAGATTTACGTGTTAGAATCCCAATTACCTTACCTGAGTCTGTGATTGGAATGGCACTGATCTTCTTTTCAAGGAGGGTATCAATCACTGCATCAAGCCCAAGAGACACATCCATGGTAATGACAGGTGATGTCATGATATCCTCAGCAAGAAGGTTTCGAATCTGTGTATCCTGATGCTTTTCAGGAACAGACTCCCGGAATTTTTTCATTGCAACAGCGATATCAGTCTCTGATACAATGCCGACAGCAACATTATCGTTTGTGACAACAATGTGTGACACATTCTCATCCATCATCACACGGCGGAGATGAACAACACGTTCTCCTACATCCAGTAAATATGGTTTTTCAAGAATCTCAAGGAGTGTTGCGGAGGGGTGAAGATGGTGCAAGAGATCTCCGTACGTGACCTGTCCGATCAGATTATTATCACTGTCATAGACGATTGCAAGCTTTGCACCAGATTGTAAGAGTGCAAGAAGCACATCAACCTCCTGATCCTCATAAACAATAGTAAAATCATCATTTACCACATTTGAAACATGGATTGCAGCCGGAGCCATATCAGATGTCTTTTTAGAGCCAAGCTTGTTGGCAATACTGCGTCGTGACACCGTTCCCGTAACCGTATTATTATGTACGGCAATGAGGGGATCAACACCCTCACGGAGCATTTTTTGAAGTGCCTCAGTAAGCGGAGCAGATTTTGCAATTGTTACTGGCTTTGACATGATGTCATGTACTAATATTTCAGTCATCGTACTCTATTCCTTATAATATGTTCTCGTGTTATTCGTCAAACAATCTGATCCTTATGTGTTAGAAACACACATATAGAACTGTTACTCAATGGATATTGAGCCAACCCATGGAATATGTGTATACTCCTTGGTACCTAGCTAATCAGATCCTTATCCTTGCATCTGCAGCACATATCTGCTCTTTTCCTTTCCGTATGGGTGAATCCCTCCCTTTACCACATATAAGTAACTGTGAGGAAATAACTGCTATTACTGCTCTACTTTTCCTCTTATTACGATGTCACAGACATAAGCATGATAACGAAAGCTGAGGATCTTCGTGACGCAGCTGTATTTGATTGTGCAATCAATGTCAATGTACGAGAGGGATCACATAATTTTTCATAATTTTTCAGAAAAATCTGATCCATCTCCTCAACCGATAGATTTTGATACTTTTATAAGCAGATATCAAATATCTTTTTCTTTATCGCCGCTCTATGCTCTCACGTGTAATGCTGAACCTTTGAAAGGGCACAAACCATGTCATACTCTGTTACGAGACCGACAAGTTTGTCATTTTCAATGACAGGTACTCCTCCAATACCTCGCTCTACCATAATTTCAGCGAGTTCTCCAAGGGGAGTATCAGGAGTTGTCATCAGGAGGTCAGTAGTCATCAAGTCACGAATGGGAACGTTCATAATCTCATCGACATTCCCTGTAATGAGTTGCGAGAAGATCTGGCCAGTTCCAATATAGCGAATGAAATCAGTTACCGTGATAATGCCAAAAAAGACATTTTCGCTCACAATTGGAATTCTTCTGAAACGATTCTCAACCATGACCTTGGTTGCAGCATGCAATGGGCAGTCTGGGCCCTCGACCAGCACATTTTTTGTCATGACATCGCGGACTCGTTTATCAGATTGTAGTTTCTGAAGAGACAGAGCACGAAGGACGTCACGTTCTGTAACAATACCTCGGAGTACCATGTTCTGATCAACGATTGGAATTCCTCCAAGTTCCTTTTCTACAATGATCTGTATCGCATCTTTGATCTCTGCAGACTCTGGGAGAGTGCACACGTCTGATCTCATAATTTTTGAGACACTTTCGTTTATTGCACTCAGGAAGTTTCCAGAATGTTTGACATGAATCAGGTTGAAACTTGTTCCTCCGCCAAGGAACTCAACAACATCCTGTGCCGTGATGATTCCTTTTATTCGCCTTGTACCTGGATCTACAATAGGAAGCCGTCGAAATCTCCATCGTGCAAGGGTTTCAAAAGCCCCATATATTTTCATTGTCGGAGGAGCAGATATGACATCACGTGTTGCGATGCTCATTATCCCTTGGTTATAGTCATGTCTGTTGTGCATGCGTGTTTCGTCTCCACGTAAGTATTTTGAAGATAAATAATAAAAAGTGAATAATACAATCTGTTTCGATTTTTAAGTCTGTTTGTCTTTTTTGTGAGATTTTTCTTTTCCCCTCTTTTCTTAGAGTAACTCGTCTTCTTTGCAGGTTAAACAGAGGAACAAATTATCGATAGGGTAGAGCACATCAGACATGCATCCACATCGTTCACATACTCCTCTTTCTTCAGAAATACGGTTAATTTCTCCAAGATCATGGACAAGCTCATTGATGGTGGCACCAAGAGCCATGATGTCACGTACAGTGACAATGCCAATGAGTTTTTTCTCTGCATTGACAACAGGAAGTCGCCGAACTCTCTTTTCATTCATCATTTTTATGGCCTGCTCAACTCTAATATCAGGCAAAACTGTGATGAGGGGCTCTGTCATTACCTCTTTTACAAGAGTTTCATTTGGACATATGCTCTTTGCAACCACTTTGCAGTTGATGTCTTGCTCAGTTATAATTCCAATTGGATGATTGTTTTTGAGGACTACGCAACTTCCAGCAATATCCCGGGAGCACATTTTTTGGGCAGCATCTACAACAGTTGCATTGTAGTCAACGGTTTTTACATTTGACCGCATGATCTCTTTTACTTGAATGTCAGTTTCAAGATGTATTTTGTCACTGTATACCACATTGTTCACCTCCTCGAACTTCTCTGCACGTGCAGATTACCTAATAGATTGGTATACATATTAATGAATTGTTACATTGCATATACTTAACACTTGACATGAATTTTACATAACCTCCATTTTGCGTGTGTGTCTGTGTTCTTGAGTATGTTCTTCGATGTAATGTTATTATATGGGTTTACATCATATGACTACAAATATTTCAAAAGATCGACAAGAGAGTCTGGTAGATAGGAGTAGATGTGGAACTGAGGGTACTATATGGGTTTTGGAGAGTCAATTACACGGGTATTGAATCGTTTGTTTTATAAAAAGCATGTGAGGATAGGAATATATGGACCTCCAAATGCAGGAAAAACAACACTAGCCACGAGAATTGCACGAGATTGGGGTGCAACTTCTGAAGGAAAAATCAGTCCTATCCCCCATGAGACACGTTCCGCGGGGAAGGTTGAAAATCTGGAGATCATCGCTGGAAATGGGCATTCAGTCACTCTTGACATTGTAGATACACCTGGAGTTGCAACAAAGGTGGATTATGCTGAGTTTATGGAGTATGGTATTGGAAAGGAGGAGGCGATAGCCAGGGCACGTGAAGCGACTGAGGGTGTTGCAGAAGCGATGCACTGGCTTCGAGAGGATATTGATGGTGTGATCTATATGATGGATGCAGCAGAGGATCCATTTATGCAGGTTAATATTATGATGATTGGGATTATCGAAAGTCGTAATCTTCCTGTCCTGATTGCAGCAAATAAGATTGATCTACCAGATGCCAACCCTCAACATATTAAAAGAGCATTTCCTCAGCATCCTGTTATTCCTATCTCATGTCGCGATGGGACTCGGATTGATGAACTGTATGACGCGATTGTGCAGACATTTCGGTGAGTTATATGGATGGAGTACGTATTGATCTCATCTCTCAAGATCGGTTTGTGATGCTGAGTGCACATGAAAAAGCTGCATTAGTTCTATCTATTGTGCGGAGTGGAACAATTGTTATTCTGGAAAATGGGTTGACACCTGAGGAGCAGGCAGAGCTTATTGAGATGACGATGAGTGAGATCATGCCTGGAGAGTTTTCTGGAATTGAGATCGAGACCTATCCAGCACCGTCGAAGGTCCGAGGAAAAGGGGTGTTTTCACGTCTTTTAGGACAGGATAATCCTCCTCGTCTGACTGTTATTGGTCCTGCAAATCAGATCAAAACAATTCGCAAGGATCCAGATATGATTAGTGCTTGGGTTTCTTCACAAATTGAGTGAGAAGTGGATGTTTCGCTTCAGGAGGTGTTAAAAGTGCCACATAGTTGTGCGGGATGTGGTAGGGTGTATGCATCGCTTGCAGAGCTGAATGGTGGTGCATGCCCTGTGTGTCATGCACGTAAATTTATTTATGAAGATTCTCGAAATGTGGTCTCTCATGCAGATGATTCTTTGCTTGAGGATGGTTCTCATGAGAAAGTATCAAAAGATGAGAGTACTGGTGCAGCAAAAAGAGAGAGTGATGCAGAGAGTGGTGATGATACGATAAGTGTTTTGATCAAACAACCTGGGAGTTATGAGATTAATCTTCGCCAGATGGTTGAGTCTTCGGATCGGATTATTGGAGTGGAAAGAAAAGGTGTGTATCATCTGGATCTGCACTCAATGGTTTTGAAAAAAAAAGATAAAAGATAAAACCACTCCCATTTAGTTGTTCTGCGGTTTATCCGACGTAGGAGGATGGTTTCACAGTAGGCACGTTCTCACTATATTTGGAGAGAAATGAATCTCTCCAGGAGGTTAATTGGTATGCAAACTATCCCCTTTAAAACCATTCTTTCCTCGTACCGCGAACATGGATGGTTTGGATCAAACTATACTGTGAACCTGTACCGCGGATGTTCTCATGGATGCATCTACTGTGATAGCCGAAGCGAGTGTTATCGTTTGGATAGTTTTGATACGGTTTTTGCTAAAAAGCATGCCACTTCGATTTTGCAGCAGGAACTCTCATCAAAAAAGAAAAAGGGTCTGATTCTTACAGGTTCGATGGGTGATCCTTATAATCCATTTGAAGCAACAGAGCATCTCACCAGAGATATGCTGCATCTTATCGATCGTTATGGATTTGGCATCACTCTTCTGACAAAGTCGTCACTTGTGACACGTGATATTGATCTGTTTGAAAAGATCCAAACACATCTTCCTTGTGCTGTTTCTATTACCATAACTACAGCAGATGATACTATCTCAAAAAGGATTGAACCCGGTGTCTCTCTCTCCTCAGAACGATTTACGGCATTAAAAGAATTGTCTGCACACAATATTCTATCAGGTGTAACACTCATGCCCACACTTCCCTTCATCACAGACACGAAAGAAAATATCTCTGCGATTATCTCGCAGGCAAAAGCATCTGGTGCTTCATGGGTATATGCAGAGAAGATGCTGGCTGTTTCTCTTCGCGATCGCCAGAGAGATTATTTTTATCAGCAGCTTGATGAGAGGTTTCCTGGGATCAAAATGCAGTATGAAAAAGCGTTTGGAGATCAGTACTGGTGTGAAACACCGAATAAAACATTATGGGATCATTTTGTGCATGAGTGTGATGCTCATGGAATTATATATAGCATGCATGAGATAGAGAGGTTAATCAGAAAAAGAAACGATGTACAGATGAGTCTTTTTGAAAGTTGAGTATGGAAGGCGTTTTAATAATTGTGAAAGGAAAAAACCTGATTGACACCTACTGCGAATGAAATGAGATAATTCCTTTAGAGAGAGGTGAATTTGATGGATAGTTTTTTCGATAGAGATAGACAGTTAGATGTTCTTTTGGAACAATATGAGAAGCACGGTAAAATAATTGTAGCCTTCGATTTTGATGATACTGTGCACCCATTCAGGGGAAATGATTGTAGGCAAGTGATACAGTTGCTTCGAGATTTACGCCCATATGCACACTTAATTTGTTTTACAGCGAGGTTTGACGAAAAATTAGAGGTGGTTCGGGAGTTTTTAGTCTCAAACAATATCCCATATGATTATATAAACAAGGAGTTCAATGGTGACGATATCGCCGTAAAGAAAGTGCTTTATAATCAGTTGTTGGATGATAAAGCAGGGTTATATGAGAGTTATTTGATATTGACGGAGTTTATAAAGCATATAGGAGAAAATAAGGCTAAAACGAGCAGTTTATAGAGAGTATGCTATTTTTTCCATAATTGGCACCGAAATAAGAGAGCAAAAACAAAAGATACGTACCATGGTCTTGACTCCGTGACCAGGATGAGCGTGTGAATGGTGCTGAGATCTTCAGTTATTCACGGATGTGATTATGAGGCATCAAAATGAGACAGAAACAGGGTATATGTACATCAGAACTAACAATAGCCAAAGCAGAAGAAAGTGATATCAGCACCATGCAAGCCACTGCGAGGCGGGTGATCCTCAATAACTATCCGGTATTTTTAGGAGAGGAGGCAGTGCATGAATTTATCGAGAGTGGCCAATCAGACAGGGAGATTGAAGATGGTATTGGAAACTGTTTCGTCATGAAACAGGAAGATGAGGTGATCGGCTTTGCAATTGTTCTCAAAGATCTGCTTCATCTCATCATGATTGATGTTCCATATCAAAATCAGGGATATGGAACGGTGTTACTGGAATATATCGAACAGGAGATGTTTCATGTGTATTCAGTCATTCGGCTTCAATCTTTTGAATCTAACAAAGTAGCTCGTTTTTTCTATGAAAATAATGGATGGTCTGTACAAAGTAGAGAGAAGGTGGATGGATTAGATACATACATGCTTTTGTTTGAGAAGTCAAGAACACGAGATGAGAGTGTTGACTAAATAGCTATACATTTCATTTTGTTGACCATGGATTTCCACCGCAAATTCTCACACATTGGGGATCATCTATATCGTGAAAATCAATGTTCATGATTGCAACAGATTTGAAAAAAAATAAGATAGAGTTAAGTGAATGAGGTTTTTTAAAATCCTAGTTTACCAGTAAACTGATACCCTGAATCAGATGCCGTATTTTCCTCCGATGGAAGGGTGTACATCACAAAGTCAGGGTAACGTTCTTGGCAGATATCACATGCATTAAATGTTTTTTCTGCGAGAGCAAGATACTCTTTTGCAAGGACATATTCATCTTGAGCATTAATTGGTGTGAAGGGACGGTCCTTGTTATTTCGATACTGTTGATAATGTTCCCCGGCCTGTACGGAGTAAAACAAGAAATTTATGAGCTTTTGTGCAAGGTTATGATCTTGAATATTATATCCTGATGCAAGGAGAGCAAAAAACCGAAGATCATCTCTTACATTGAGCTCCTGATCTGACAGCTTTTCCATGAATCCAGTAACTTGTGTAAAGAAGTATTCATCGTAAGAAGGAACGTCAGATACATACTTTTTCAGAATCGGTGGTGATTTGAGCTCTGCTTGGGCTGCTGTTACAGGAAGTGTTGCAATGAGAAGAGCACCAAGCAAGCAGGTACAGATATACAGAACTTTAGAATTCATAGTTAGTATGTAGTAAGTTCAGATAAAAAAGGTTTATGCCCGATTTTTTGTTGTGTATATTTTCCAAAACAACGGCTGCCAAGAAAATTGCATTATATCAGATTGTAAGTAGAGTTTTATCGGGAATTTAGGAAGTACGTGACTTTATGTTCCACTTGATGAGCTAGATAGTTCAGGACGGGGAAGGTGTGGTATAAGCGCCTGTGCAAGCTTTGCAATATCAAGTGATTGAATTACAACAAGTCCTGGTCCAGTTAACGTTGTCATGAAGAGTCCTTGTCCGCTGAAGAGAATGCTTTTCACTCCTCGTACCCGTTCAATATTGTACGTTACTGTCTCTTCAAATCCAGCAACCAGTCCTGTTTCAACTTTGAGCACCTCTCCTGGCATGAGATTTTTTTGGATGATATCTCCGCAGCAGTGCAAAAACACTGTTCCTTGCCCGGAAACCTTTTGAAGCAGGAATCCTTCTCCACCAAACAGTCCTTTGGTAATGCCTTTCGTTGTTGTTACTGTCATTGTTATTCGTGCCTCTGCACAGAGAAATGAGTCTTTTTGAGCTATGAAGTCTTTTTTGCTTACTGTATATGGATAAATTTTTCCAGGTACATTTCCAGCAAATGAAACAGTCCCCGCTCCCTTTGTTGGTGAAAACTTCGTTAAAAAAAGACTCTCTCCAGTTATGGCCCGTTTTAACCCACCCATTATGCCTCCAGTCATCTCAGTATCCATACTCATGTTTCCACTCATACACACGAGCGCTCCAGCTTCGGCCTGCATGACCTCTCCACTGGCAAGTTCGCATGTAACAATCTGGAGATTATCTCCTGTAATTTCGTATTTCATTGATAGCTACCTCCGTATGCCCATTTGCTGTCCATTTATTAAAGTATATACCCTATCAAGAATTTTCAGAGGCATAATTTTGTCATTCCTGCTTATTCCTGAAACGCCAACCCCATTATTCCCCACAACCCAGATAATACCTGCTGCAGCTACTATTACGTAATATGGCAGTTCTAAGCTGCCGCGCAAGTCTATGAAATCTATGATCAGAGGCTCAGGATCAATGCTGTATGAGATCTAACAATTCACGAACCTCATGCTCATTTTTTGGCAAAATATGGAGGTTAATGTACCTTTCACCGCCATTGAGCTT
>JAITWW010000050.1 GCA_031285085.1 Candidatus Methanofilum arcanum | reverse complement strand
GTATGATAGTCACAGTAAAAAAGGGAGAAATGAACAGGTATAGTGAATGAAATACCCTGTCAAAACGTTCATCTCTGTGTAAGTTGATCTGTTGTTATGTCTATATGGAGGGTATTCTTACCCACATTTCGCAGTTCTTTTTTTCCCTTTTTATTTTTTCTATGTCTCTAAACTCCTCCTCTCACCGTTTCTAATAAATGAGAAAAAGAGGTTCTATTGAAACCAATTAGCCGATAAGCATCAGGGTATTGTGTCTTTCTTTCTTTGATGCTGTTATCTAATGCCAACAAAAATCGGGAATCATATCGAGATGCAGCTGTACGATAAAAGTTTCCACCACCACTTTTACGTTTCTCCTTTTGTTTATTGTAGATATCGATGGCCATATCCACGATTTCTTGGTATTGAGATTTGTTTATATAATTGTTATCTTTCGCACGGCGAGCAATAACAATGATACCACATTTAAACATATCTGCTAATTTTTTCACGACACTTTTTTCAGGAAAGTGTTGACTATATAACTCCCATTTTTCCTTAAAAATTCGATTTGGAACTAAAATTTCAGCAGTAACCGCATTACATAACCTCTCAATATCGCTTGTGTTAGTAACGGTGCCATCTTTTTCATTGTAAAAACTAGCAATACCTAACCAGATGTGCACTACCTCGTGAAGGAGGGAAAACAATCTAGCTCCATCTGAATCATTTCTGTTAATAAAGATTAAGGGAGCGTACTCATCAATAAGAGTGAAAGCTCGAAACACATCAATATCCAACTTTCGCTGCGTATTAGCGCCAACAACGCCATTTATAAAAACAAGAACCCCAACGTTCTCCAATCTCTTCCTTATAATTTTAAAACTATCTACTGCATCTTTGCTATCAGTGTACCACTCAGTTGCTAAGCCTAAATCTTTTCGAATCAACTCAGCAAGTTCAAGTGCAGAGCAAATATTTTTGCCTGCACCAACGAAATGAAGGACATCACTTCCAGCATCAATAAGATAATCCCGCATCCAATCTTGCATATGTTCTGCAGATTTTATGATATCAACAAGGTTGCGACTGGGGGGTTTCACTGCAGCACTACCAATCGTCCGATACTCTAAGATGGGCAGTTCTTCTTTTGGAGGGGAGCTCAGAAAAAAGTAACCAAAAGGAATATGAATTTTCCGGCTTAGAGTTTTTACTTGGTTTAAAGTTGGTTGAACAAGTCCTTCTCTCCAACCTTCAAGAGTAGAAAGAATATCTGAAGGCATTTCGTCTGGTGGAATATTTTCAATAACCCAATTTATGGTAGCGGGTTCAACTTTCACACGAATTCCAGCCATAAAACACCTCTTTTATGAGTAAGCACTATGTCTCAACTTAGTTAGTACAATGTGAGTTCAATGAATGATAATCATTTCGTGAACGATATCCTGTAACTCACGTGTCACAATATTATGAACTTTTTGCAGGAATATGATTTTAATTGTGGGTGCAAAACAGGGGATAAAGGAGTAATTTAAATAAAAAAAGCATTTTACATCTGACGGCGACGTTTCTGCTGATAATCGTGCTCTGTTATCTGCTTTGTATCTGGTGCTTTTGGCATGAATGGTCGCGCAGCTGAAATGATCAGCTCTTTCACACGCCACATAACTTGAGTCCATATCTCCCTCTTTTGTACAACAAATGTCTCATTTGGCTTCCATCCGCTCTCAAGGAGATGATGCATTAACTTGAGCTCTGCTACTAGCTCTGTGACTTGAGCATGGATATCGCTTGTATTTTCCAATATTTGGCGATACTCTTCATTGCCTTGGTTTTTCAAAAGATCAAGGTCATAATTTTTTCCAGAATATGCAGCAGCAATCCCTTTCATAAGAAGATCCTGCATGGAAGAGCTGACATCTAATCCATTTTCTCGTGCATATCTCTCAATAGCATCACGCACATCTCTCTCTATCTCTAATGATACCCGTATTGCCATTCTAATTCCTGACTAATCAGTAGTTGTATCAGTACAATCAGTATTCAAAGTGTCGAAGAATCTGCTGAATATCAAGATGAAGTTCAAGATGATCAGCAAGTGTGTCATAGGGATCTGCATGGCTTGGTGGCGGCTCTGGTTTGGTATATGAGTGCCCTTTTTTCTCACAAAGATAGGATATCAATGCACTCGCTGCGTTTTGGTTTGTGAAAAGC
Source organism: Candidatus Methanofilum arcanum (assembly GCA_031285085.1). GTDB lineage: Archaea > Halobacteriota > Methanomicrobia > Methanomicrobiales > Methanospirillaceae > Methanofilum > Methanofilum arcanum. The sequence continues at coordinate 11,442 of JAITWW010000050.1, read as the reverse complement.
CCATGCAGGTAAGTTCCTATGACAAGCCCAGAATCAGAGACGGTCCCTTCATCTTCAAATGCAGAATGAATCACATCTGCACACAAAGCATTCTCACATCCATTATGAACTCTCTTTGTGATGCCCATGTGAATCTCATAGCCAAAGACGGTATCCATACGTGAGAGAACTGGACCAAAGCCAGATGATGTTCTCGTTACCTGTGTTGTTATCTTCTCATATGAGTCAAACACGGTAATACAGGGCAGCAAACCAAGGCCTTTGTAGACTCCCTCTTGTTCTTCAACACCAGAATCATGCAAAGCACAGCCAAGCATCTGATACCCTCCGCAGATACCAATAATCACAACCCCTCGCTTCGCAGCAGCAATGATTGCATCAGCAGTTCCTGTCTCTTGCAGCGTGCGTAAGTCACAGATGGTATTTTTTGTACCTGGAAGAATAATGGCATCATATTCCGCTAAATCCTCTCCAGGTAGCACATATGAGACAAAAGCATGTGGATCTGACTCAAGAAGCGCATAGTCAGTAAAATTTGAGATATAGGGCAATCGAATAATTGCAATACGCACACATTCTTTAGCATCTGACGGAAATCTCCTTTGCACTTTGCGATCACGTAAAGAGAGTGAGTCTTCATCAGGAATATCAAGATGAATGTACGGCACCACACCAAGCACCGGAACATGACAAAGTTTCTCCAAAATTGCAATACCTTCTGTAAATAATGCAGGATCTCCCTGAAACTTGTTAATAATGACCCCTTGAACAAGTGGCTTAATATCTGGGGGAAGGAGCGATATCGTGCCATATACCTGGGCAAACACGCCACCTCGCTCAATATCTGCAACAAGGATAATGGGGTATTGAAGAGCGCGAGCAATTCCAATGTTTGCAATGTCACGTTCATAAAGATTCAACTCTGCAACACTGCCTGCACCTTCAATAACGAGGTTTGTGTACTGTTCAGTGAGAGTTTGTGCCGCGGTAAGGCAATGAGGAAGAAGAGAGGGTGTAATGGTGAAATATGTCTCTGCGCTGGTATCAAGATATGGCTTTCCAAGCAGGATTACCTGTGAGCTATGCTTCCCTTTTGGCTTGAGTAAAACAGGATTCATCAACGCAGATGGTGGGCACCGTGCAGCATGAGCCTGCATCGCTTGTGCAATACCGATCTCATCTCCGTCTTCAGTAATCCAGGAGTTCAGGCTCATATTTTGAGATTTAAATGGAGCACATGATATCCCCCGCCGAATGAGCAACCGTAATATTCCCGCCGCAATGGTACTTTTTCCAACATGTGAGGCGGTTCCAAAGATCATGACCGACATGTAAGTGAGCATGTGTAGGGTTGCATGGAATATGGACACTCGTATTTTTATATCATACCTCTTGCTATGATATAAGAAAGGCCAAGAATTATATGGAAATACGTAAATGATATAGTAATGAACGGTGGTATTTGCTCCACATGCGGGCTACCAAAGGAGCTGTGCATTTGCGAAGAAGTTGCAAAAGAGCAGCAAAGAATTAATGTTAAAGTGAATAAAAGAAGATATGGTAAAGAAGTCACGGTAATAGAAGGTCTTGATCCAACAGATATTGATCTCGAAGATCTCTCTAAATTTCTCAAAAATAAGCTGGCATGCGGAGGGACGGTAAAAGGGAGTTCAATTGAACTCCAAGGAAATCACCGCACCCGTGTGCTTGATCTCCTTGAAGCGAAGGGATATGCAGTAGATAAATTAAACTGATACTATCTCTATGCTTTCTTTTTCTATGTTGCATCGAACAGGAATAAGCTTGTAATATCAGAATTTATTTTATGAAAGAAGCTCAAATGTAATACTATGAAGCCAATTCTTACACGTACTCTTGCTAAAAAACAGATCATAACAAATGATGGAAAAGTACTTGGTGTGCTGAAAAATATCCTTGTTGACGCCGAAAGTGGGCAGATTACAGAGATCGTACTCATTCCAGATCCGAGTTTTGATGTCTCTGGGTATCAAATGGATGGAGAGCGTATGCTTATTCCATTCGAGTCTGTTCGGGACATCAAAGATTATATCGTTGTAGATCGCTACCTCTCACGAATGTAATGAGAGTATGCTCTTCACAGCAAGAGTTGGCATCTTTTTCTTTTCAATGTTTAATAATTATGAAAGTAGTTAGTTTTATCAAATAATTTCAAACACTTTAATATTTTAAAACTATATAAAATAAAGAAACAGGCGCCTAAAGAACTAAAAAAAGTAGTGAGTGTTACTCGTGATTTTTCACTTCTTTTTACTTCACTTATTCACTTATCATCTAAACAGTGCTACTGTTCCAAAACCAGCGAGTGCAAAGAGTGCCCAAAATCCTGGAGAACTCTGAGTTGGATCAGGAATTGAATCAGGAGTTGCTGGGTTTGCTACACGCGCTTTTATGGCCATGCCGTGCGCTTCCAGAGATTTATCAGGCATACCCAAAAAATCATATGCAATTCCAAGATTTACCCACGCCATTACAGCGTCTGGTTGAAGTGCAACAGCAGTTTCCCATGTTTTGATTGCATCAGTGTATTGCTCAGCCTTAGCATATGCAAATCCGATATTATACCATGCATTTGCAGAGAACTTTGGAGAAAATACATTGCATTACACCATGATCCAGTTGCATCATTCCACTCGCCATTATCAAAGTAAATAGTACCAGTTTCAAACCAGTCTTCAGCGCTTAGTAATTCTTTGGTGTGCTCACTTTCTTTGGTGTGCTCACTTTTCTTCTGTGAGGCCAGCAGATTCTGGATTTGAAACAGCACTGTAAGCTAGGGATACATATGCATATAAACAACACAATTACAATGCTGTGTTGCAGAGATAGCACATCTTTAGCCTGGTGATGCTGTAGTGGTATTCAAGATATTTAGAACATCAATTTTATTGCAATTCTCATCGTTTGCTCTTCATTTCGCAAAAAAGAAAGGGAGGATCAACTCATTGTGCCTGTCTAGATTAGGCAGTTGCACAAAAATTATACCAACGCAAAAGCTATTACTCCATCATGCCTGCAAAACAAATTCCTTATGGAGTATCTGATTATAAGAAAATTATCGAAGAGGAGCGTGCCTATGTTGATAAAACAATGTATATTCGCTTTCTTGAGGATGCAGGAGATTATCTTCTTTTTTTACGCCCACGGCGATTTGGAAAAAGCTTATTTGCATCAACACTTGGATATTACTATGATATAGCACAGAAAGATAATTTTGACCTCTTGTTTTCAGGCACAGATATCGGACGAAATCCAACGGCAAGAAGAAACACATATTATGTTCTGAAGTTTGATTTCTCTGACATCGAAACAGATTCTGATGAGATCGTACTTGAGAGCTTCACGAACAAGATATACGATGCGCTACTTACATTTTGTGATACTTATCATCTGGATCTTAATCTAAAAATGGGTCGCCCTGCAGCACAACTTTCCACCTTTTTCAGAGAATTTCGCAGAACGTGTGACGGAAAAATCTATATTATTATCGATGAGTATGACAACTTCACAAATGAACTCCTAAGTTCTAATCTGAAATCATATAAAAAGATAATATCCAGAGATGGATTTGTTCGCAAATGGTATGCAGGACTGAAGTTAGCCTCAGGAACTATTGTTGATAGAATTTTTATCACAGGGGTTTCGCCAATTACAGTTGATAGTTTGATAAGTGGGTTTAACATCTCCGAAAATCTGTCAATGGATCGTAACTTCAATGAAATGATGGGATTTACGAAAAGTGAAGTAGAGCACTTAATAAAGGAAACCATTCTTCCAGAAGAACTTCCTTCTGATCTTATGGATACCCTAACAGAGTACTATAACGGATACTGTTTTAGTAAAAATGGACAGATACGTGTGTTTAACTCTGACATGGTGCTTTACTATCTCAAATCGTATCAACGCTATCATGAACCCCCAGATACACTGCTTGATTACAATGCAGTGAGTGATTATAAGAAGTTAGAGAATCTCATTACATTTGAAAACCCAATGCAAAACCGAGAGATTCTTAAAAAAATTGTGTCAGATGGATATATCATCGCAAAACTCAGTGAAAGATTCTCTATCGGTCGGAAGTTTGGGGAAGAAGACTTCAAATCCCTGCTATTTTACCTTGGTCTTTTGACAATCAAAGATAGTAAACCAGGATACGTTAAACTCCAAATCCCAAATACAGCTATGAATGGTCTTTATTTGGGATTTTTGACGGATATTATTTCCAAAGAAACGAATTATGCTCCATCTTTTGATCAGGTTGCATTGGCTCTGGATCAACTTGCATATGAAAATTCATGTGAGAAATTAACAGAGTTCGTCGAAGGGTACCTTGCCTCAATGTCTAATCGTGATGATATGAATTTCAGTGAAAAAGAGGTCAAACAGGCAATGATGATATATGCTGGAATGAGCGATTTGTATCTTGTTAAATCAGAGTATGAGGTACAAAAAAAGTATATTGATTTCATCCTTCTGCCACTGGAAAATACGCCTGAACTGAATACCCAAGTTTTTGAGCTGAAATATCTTAAAAAGAAAGAGGTACCAGATCCTACCTCAGAAGCAGGTCATAAAAAAATTGCGGAAAAACTGGCTGAAGCAGAAGGGCAGATCAAGAAGTATATTTCTACCAGGGAATTTTTGAGAGAGAAGACAACCGCTTGGGTTATTGTATTTGTTGGAGAGAAATGTGTCAAAAGGGTGAATGTGCCTGTAAGATAAGTGACAGTGACAGAAGGTGTGCAATATATGATAACGTAAGTCAGAGTTTAGGTGGTAATGAAGATCTGGGAAACTTGTTCGCTACAGCGAGGTACTATTACACGGAAAAAAGGCCTTCAATCATTGATCTCTGATATGATACTCCCCGAATCTGCATGCTCCACTGATGAAGTTTGATGTACACTTGAGTGCAGCAGGAAAACATCTGTAATATCTCTTCTTTTGTAAAATAATGCGTCATTATTCCATTTCCACGGATATAGGTATACTCTTCTGCACTGATCTGTCCCTTTCCGGCTCGAAAATCCTGACGTTCAAATACAACAACCCAGATCATAGCTCCAGGTTTTGCAATGCGAAGGATTTCATTGACAGCACATGTTCTCTCTTCCACAGGAATATGTCCAAGCACGTGATGGGCATAGATACGATCCACTACTTTGTCATGAAATGGCAGCTGAATTGCATCAGCACATATGCGCTCTATCTGTTGTGGGCATAGATGTAATGCGGCAGTACTGAAATCAACAGCAAGAAGGGTGATATGCGAATCAATGGTGGAAATGCCACGAAAACACTTCCCATCCCCTACACCAAGATCGAGATAGATCAGAGGAGAAGCAGGCGAAGGAGAAGGAAAAGCTGGTGGCTTGATGGATGGAGCATTTCCCCACAAACGACCTTTCTTCTCATACTCTAAAGACCAGGCATGAGAGTTCGTGTGATGCAGAGGAGTCAAAAAAAGAGAAAATGATATGGAGACGCCTTAGGACGCCTTAGATAATGATTGCAGAGGATAGACGGTCGCGATCCTTTTCTTCATCAAAGTCGACAACAACGGACTCAGTTGTGAGCAGCATTCCTGCAATAGAAGCAGCATTTTGCAGACCAGAACGTACAACCTTGGTTGGATCTAGGACACCGACCTTTAGCAGGTCCTCAAACTCATTCTTCTTTGCATTATATCCATAGTTTTTATTATTTTGTGCCTTGATAATAGCGACAACCTCAGCTCCCTCACGACCTGAATTAATCGCAATCTGGCGCAGGGGCTCTTCAAGAGCTCTTTTGACAATATTTAAACCGATCTGTTGCTCTGCATCAAGTTCTGCCTTGTCGAGCTCGAATGCAGCCTGGAAGAGAGTCACCCCACCACCAGCAACATACCCTTCTTCAACAGCTGCCTTGGTTGCATTTAATGCATCATCGATGCGCATTTTTTTCTCTTTTACTTCGGTTTCTGTTGCAGCACCTGCACGAATAACGGCAACTCCACCACCAAGTTTTCCAAGACGGGTTTGAAGCGTTGTCTTATCGTACTTCTTCTCTGCAATATTAAGCTGAGACTCGATCAGAGTCTTTCGAGATTCGATTTTTTCTTTATCTCCCTTACCACCGATAATGGTTGTAGAGTCTGCATCAATACGAACGGTTGCAGCTCGTCCAAGCATATCCATTGTTATGTCTTCAAGCGTGAGATCATACTTGTCAGAGACAACCGTTCCACCAGTTAAGGTTGCAATATCTTGGAGCGTTGCTTCCTGTACATCACCAAACTCAGGAGCTTTCACAGCACATGCCTTCAGGGAACCACGCATGTGATTGAGAATAAGAGCAGTTTGTGCATCCCCATCAACATCTTCTGCAATAATAACAAGAGGAGTTCCAGAAGAAGCAATCATCTCAAGCACTGGAACGATGCTTTTTACAGATGAGATCTTTTTGTCGGTGATAAGAATAAATGGATTCTCAAACTCTGCAATACGTCGCTCTTCATCGGTTATCATATATGGAGAGATGAATCCACGATCAAACTGCATGCCTTCAACATGTTCAAGGGTTGTCTCAAGTGTTTTTGAGTTTTCAACAGAGATGACACCATTGTACCCAACGAGCTTCATGGCATCGGAGATAAGGGCTCCAATCTCTTCATCATTGTTTGCAGAAACAACCGCAATGCGCTTTATCGTATCTTCGTCTTTTACCTCGATACTCTGCTTTTTCAGTGTTTCAACAACGATTTCAACGGCCTTATCAATGCCACGTTTAATTTCGATTGGATTTGCACCAGCGGTGATGTTTTTCAACCCTTCTACCATCATGGCTTGTGCAAGCACGGTTGCAGTAGTAGTTCCATCTCCGGTATTATCCTGAGTCTTTGATGCAACCTCTTTGATAAGTTTTGCACCAGCATTCTCGAACTTGTCAGAGAGTTCGATCTCCTTTGCAATGGTTACGCCATCGCTTGTGACGATTGGTGCTCCTGCTTTGTCAAGCACAACATTTCGCCCCTTTGGACCAAGAGTTACTTTGACGGTGTTGGAAACTTTATTGACACCCTCAAGGAGTGCATGACGGGCACTCTCATTAAACATAATCTGTTTTTTTGCCATAGTTATTCCTTTTATATGCTTATTTGCTATTATCGTCTTGTTAACGATTTAAAAACGGTTCGACTTACGTACATTTAGTCAACTAGTCAACTTTTGCAACGATGTTCTTGAATTCAACAATTATATAGTTCTCTTTTTCGAATTCAACTTCTTCTTGACTGTACCCACCATAAATGATAACATCTCCAGCCTTGAGAGGGAGTTCCTTCCCATCCTTGAATGTTCCTGCTGCGATAACAGTTCCTTGTTTTTTCTTCTCTTTTGCAGATTCTGGGATATAAATCCCACCTTTTGTCATTTCTTCTTGTTTATATGGTTTAATTAAAACTCTTTCACCAATGGGTGTAATTGTCATAATGGGTCTCCTGTACTCTATTACACCTATACATTGTTTACTACTTCTATATATTCATTTCCTACTCTTGTATGAACAATGTCCGTTAAATTGAAATGAAATGAATTCAAATGATATCATATAAGATATAATGCAGAGACGACTTTCTCTTTATGAGATCAAAAAACCGGTTTCTTCTGTTCCTGAGTATGAGACGATCTGGTTTTGCGACACACTTGGTCTTTCCTCAGGGAGAGATATAGATTGCCTTGCAACGCAGATCATCACGACATTGCTTTACCAGTATCAAGATGGCGAAGGTCTCTCTACTGACCAGTTAGCACAGCTTCTCGATATTGCACCAGCACGTGTCAATCACCATGTTCGAAATTTAGCACGATCTGGCATTGTTTATCGGGAAAAAAAACTCGTACATATGCGAGGTTTAAGTCTGAGAGAGTCCGTTCGTGAGCTTCGAAAGGATGCAAACCGCATTTTTGATGAGTTAGAAGAGATCGCAGAGAGTATCGACGATTATATTCAATATAGTAAATAAAGTAAATAAAGATATTGATAAGAATTTTCTGGAATAATTATTTTATAATTTTATGATGTGATAATAATACTATTTTGTCACCAACAACCTTTTTGAATAGCAGAGAGAGGAATATCTCCCTTGTGCACAGCAGTTGCTATAATCGCTCCATCAAAAGAAGCAGCTGCAAGCATATCCAGATCTTTTGTTGTTGCAACCCCCCCTCCATAATAGAGAGGAAGGGGTGTTGCAGCTCGCAGATGAGTGAGGAAAGTGGGATTGAGGCCAGCGCCAGTCCCAACCGTGCTGATATTTAGGATAATAATTGCCTCAAAGGAGAGATGCTGAATCTCATACAAAAACTCAACTGGATCTCTTTCACATGGAATGGTGACTCCACATTTGATATCAACACTTAATACGCCTGAGTACTGCGAGAGTTTTTTCGGATCACAACCTGCGGTCTCAGTTCCTATAATTGGCAAAACAGAGGGGATCTGGATCAAAGAGTTTGGATCTCTGTCTCCTTTATCAAGAAGTACCTGATCTACACATGGAGCAATCTGTTGTACATGTATGATATTGTCTCCTTGTTCCAGAATGCTATTGAGATCTGCAATGTACACATATCTTGGGCGCAAATTTCTGATATACTCTTTTGGAACAGCAGATGGAGAGAGACCCCAGGTAAGGGGGGCATATGTATCCCTCTGGCCACTTTTTCCATGCACCACAAGCCCATTCATAAGATCAATGGCAAGAATCAACTTCAGCTTCTTCGTCTTCCTACTCTGATATGTCATGATGGTGTATAGGAATCACTGAGAGAGGATATATATGTCAAGGATCTAAAAAATCCCATGATCATACCATAACACTCATGAAAAACTACATGAGTACTGTCTTGGTTGTGGAAAACAGAGCTATATCTTCACCTCTACGTCCATCAAAAACACCGCGCTCAGTAATGCGTACCTCTGGAATCACCGTCAGTGCAAGAAATGACAGATACATATATGCATGAGAACATGCCCCACATCTTGCAGCACAGTCTTCTATCTCTCCAAGTCTCTCACAAAGAGAAGACGCTGAGATATCACTCATAAGCCCTGCAATAGGAAGAGGAAGAATATTTCTCTCTTTTCCATCTACAATCGCTATTCCTCCCTTCTGTTCGATAACTGCTGCAAGTGCTGCACAGATCTCTTCATCAGAGGTTCCAACTGCGATAATATTATGCGAATCATGAGAGACACTTGAAGCAATGGCACCTCTTTTCATGGCAAAGCCATAGACGAGTCCGATTCCCATCTTGTGAGGGGTGTACCTAGAAACAACAACAACCTTTAAAATATCGCGTGCAAGATCTGGAATCTGTTCGCCATGTACGGGAACTTCCATTGCAGTGGTATCGATATGATGGTGATGAAGCGCAATAACTGTTGCAATACCAGATTGTGAAACTCTGAGATCACAAGGAGAGGGGATCGTTGCATGAAATGGATATATGGGGGATTTTGGAGGTGGTGAGACTGGAGTATCACGATAGCTTCTTCCTGAGAGAAGAACATCATGAATGATACACTTTTGCATATCTGAGAGAATAACAAGATCAGCACGTCTTCCAGGAGTGCAGGCACCGCGATCATGGAGGCCGAATCGTTCTGCTGCTGAGAGTGTAGCGATACGATATGCTATTTCAGGCTCACAACCATGTGCAATTGCAAGCCGAATACAGTCATCAATTGCTCCCTTTTGCATCAGTTCGATGGCATCACGATCATCAGTGCAAAAGCAGCACCGTGGTGCTGTTTTATGGGTTGCGAGGGGGATGAGCTCCGGGAGGTTTTTTTCGGTTGAACCTTGACGGATATAAAGATACATCCCACGACGAAGCTTTTCATATCCTTCTTGATAGGTGTTTGTCTCGTGATCACTCTGAATTCCGGCATTGATATAGGCATCAAGCTGATTTCCAGTAAGCATAGGAGCATGCCCTTCCCGATAAACAAGGAGATCAAGTTTTTGCATGAGATCCAGATCTCCTGCAAGCACGCCTGGCACATTCATAACCTCACCAAGTGCGATGATTGAAGCATCAGTCTTGAGAAATGACGATAATGTAGCTGCACAAAGGGGCTGTGCACATGCATCTATCGGAGTTGCAGGAACACATGAAGGAAGGGTATATCTGATATCTGTTATGCAGTGGTTCTGCTGCATGTACTCTATTCCCTGAGTACCACAGACATTTGCGATCTCATGAGGGTCTGCGATCGTGGTGGTGGTACCATGCTGTGCTGCAAGGACGGAGTATTCACAAGGAGACAAAAAACTGCTCTCGATATGAGCATGAGCATCGATAAACCCTGGAGCGATGTAAAACCCAGAGCAATCTTGCACTTTTTTTGCGGGGTACGTCCCAAGTCCGATGATTTTTCCATCTTGAATTGCAATGGATTCATGAATCCATTCGAGAGTAAAAGGGTTAAAAACAAGCCCATTTGTCAGGAGTAGATCAACCTCTTGTGTCATAGTCTCATCTGTTAGGTGTGCTTGTGATATGCTTATACTCTGTTGTGCCACAATCGAAGTAAGATTTTAAATCTACAAGGAACAGGCGTTATCAAACCAAGTACGCTCAAATGTGAACCTTTTACTCATGTTCATGCAATCTTTTACGTGTAACAAACAAAACAGAGATCTTGAAAATCAAGGGAAAAATAAGTATTTATATCGTATTTCCATTCTGTCTCATTATTTTGACTGCAGGATGTATCTCCAGCACAACACAAGAAGATGTTGCTGCGCCTACAGATGACAGTCTGCAGTCTTTTGATGAGTTTTTTGAGAGTGAGACTTTGGATCTCAGTTTGAGCGGCGAGAATATCAATGGAGCCATACTTTTGTACCAAGGGCACGGCAGTCTGCGTATTACCACAGCAGAAGAAAAAGTTATCTCCATTGATCCTGCAGGTGAGGGATATGATGCCCCTGCTGATTTGATATGGATAACACATCCACACCAGGATCACACGGCAATCGAACGTATTGAGACGCAAAATCCAAACTCCCTGATCATCACCCATGAAGAAGCACTGGTAGATGGGAAGCATAAGACATTTGAACTGGATTTTGTGACGGTGGAAGCAGTTGAGGCAGGAAATAATCCAAACCATGACATCAATATATGCGTTGGATATATTCTGGCCTTACCAGATGGCATATCTATCTATATCTCCGAAGATACATCCAAAACAGAACAGATGGGAAAATTGGCAGAGCGAAACTTGGATTACGCCTTCTTCTGTTCTGATGGGAGGTACAACATGGATTATGGAGGAGGCTATAGAGTCTGCCACACTTGTTGGTGCAAAGCATAGCATCCCCTATCATATGGTACCAGGGGAACTTTTCAG
>JAITWW010000085.1 GCA_031285085.1 Candidatus Methanofilum arcanum | reverse complement strand
TATGCTCTCTTATTTTCATGTGTATACTCCTCATTCTCACGATACCCATGGTAGCTGGGGATGTTCTTCCAAAAGGCAATATTGAAAGTAATCGCGTACCAATCTCCACCTCTCTTGAGGCTGTTGGCATTATTCGAGAGGATACCACACGCCAACACACGATTACCAGCTCACCACAGGGTGGAGGTGGCTTTTTGACAGGTGCACTTGCAGGAGAAGGAGTGTCAACATCAACAAGTCTTTACTCTGCTTCAACGGTATCAAATGGTGGATACTACAATGAGAAAAAAGAACAAGTCTTTGATGCTGGCGGTGTTGGAGACGACACATACAATATTGATAGCAAATCACTCTTCACCTATGCATCTGATCCCGTTGTTGGGAGCTCACTTCGAAGCTCAGAGAATATTCAACTCTTTGTATCAGGAACTGCTCGTAAACTGAATTCAACATTCATCAACCCCTTCATACAAAACTATGTGAATCAATATGCTGGGGCATTTGACAGCAGCTACTATGCAGGATCAACTATTGAGCGTATGACAACAGGAGCAGTCCAACGACGTGCAGAAGTTAGAAACGTTGGCATTTCAAACCATACCCCTGCGGAGATTGGATATGATATATCAGTGCGTCCAGATGTTTCCTCTGGACTCATGTACGCTGATGCTGTTGTCAGCACTGAGTTTGGTGGATCAACCATTGACGGCTTTAACGATACCGCAATATCACAAAAGGCAATTGACTTTGCAACTGCATCCTCGGTCCGTGGTCTCATCTTCAAATTTGACCAGTTCTACAATGCAAAATCTGCAGTTGATCCACGATTGCTCTTTGATGACTAAACTTCAAAATTCCCTTTTCATGTAAGGAGCAATACATCTTAACATCATCAACACACCAGTACAGCCATACAAAAAACAATACAACCAGTGTGGGCTTCATGAAAACCAAAAAAACTATATCTCAAATACTTCTCATTCTCTTTCTTGCAGTTCTCACACCCCACGCAGTATCTGCTGAGATAACAAATGAAGCCTTCACCACCGGTACAACTGCTGCTGAACTTGATCTGCAAGCAGGGATATCAGGTCTCACCGGAGGCCAGATGATCTACAGTTCTGCTCTTTCTTCCCGTATTATTCCAGAAAACCCTTCTGTTCCTCTTGAAACACATTACTCAGTTGATATTGCAAGTGCTGATCCACAGCGTCCCATATCAGCAATTGTTTCAACTGTTTTTGCGGCAAAAAGTGTGAGTGTGATGCCAAATAATTCAAGTACCTTGACATCAACAGATATTGAAGATAAAACAAAAGTGGCAGGCCAGATAAGTAAAATATTGAAAGAGTTTGACTACATTGTCTATCCTATATCATGAAATAAATAACTACATAATACTCCTATCCATGTGAAGACCTATGCGTACATCTATCCTTCTCCTCACTATGGCTGCATTTGCCATCCTTTCCCTTGGTACTGTTATTGGAACTGCTGAACTTACCATTCCTGGGAGTGAAGGCATACCAGATATTGTTACATGGATGCCAGGCATGCTTCCTGGTCCTTTCCCAACGGCTCCTTGTCATGGCCTCATTGATGAGTATGTTATCTCTATGCTCTCAGCAGGATTTCAAGCAGACAGACGTGTAGGTGAGGTCCCATTTACGGTTCACTTCTATGACACCTCTTATGGTGATCATAATACATGGTTTTGGACATTTGGGGATGGAGAGGTTTCAACCCAACAAAATCCGACTCATACTTACTTTGAGCCTGGAACCTATGATGTCTCACTGCGAGTTGGGACCTTTGTATCATATGAAACCAGCATGATTAACTATCAAATCCTGCCAAAAGGACAGCTTACCAACCTTGGTTGGTCAAGTGATGCTGTTGCGATCGAGTATATTTTGGCAACCCCTGCGGGTTCTGGCATCAGTGAAGAGGTTCCTGATGGTTGGTATCCATCGTACATACGACCAGTGACCATGCCCTCTGGCAGGGAGGGAGTCGTTGGAACTGCATCATATAGTGGCACCATGATCACAATAGTTGATACAGACCAATACTCTGAGGAGATGTACTCTTCATCGCTTACGGTCTCTGGAGCATATAGCATATACAGGTCAGTTCCACACAATATTGCATTTTAAATCTGGCTTGATTCACCTGCAACACCAATTTTTCGGCCTGTACGGTTGGAAAGTGAAGCTCATGTAAGGATCTTTCATGTTTGTGGAGTGTTCATTTCATTTCTCCTTCACCCCATCCTTCGTGTAAGGGTAAGTATTATGTTGGAAACAAGCTTGTATAGTATAGGCGAGAAAGAATGGATAGCACTTGTTCGTACACGCAGTGCATACAACCACTGGAAAAACAAGAATTTAGTACTCTGATTTTTCTCTCATAATTGAAAAAAAGAGGCGACTGCAGTATAATATCCATGAACAGTATGTGTGAAAACGGAGGCGATAATGGGTAATAAAAAGGTGAAAGATGTCCATACAAATTATGATCAGGTGTTTAAAGAAGCGCTAACCCTGTTCAAAGACAAAACCCTAGATTTCTTAGGGTTGCACGGCATCGCCCCGATTGCTGAGCCGTTGAGGACTGAGAACGTTGAAGTTTCTATCCGATCAGAATTTGCAGACCTAACATTCGCATTACAAGATGGACGTGGAATCCATTTTGAAGAAGAAGTACAGTTATCAAAGGATGACATGATGCGTATTGCGGGCTATTCCCTAT
>JAITWW010000059.1 GCA_031285085.1 Candidatus Methanofilum arcanum | reverse complement strand
AAACTTCGGCTCTGCACAAGACTCACAGTGATAATGTATCCCGTGAGTATAATAACGTTGAAAGAACACAGTATTAAAATGGATCATATGAAGATTGGAGTCGTGTCACCCCATTCCCCCAAGAATGCCTTGTTTTAGAGATTTGGAATGATTAGTATGGGTTTTTTACGAGCAGGAAAAGATGAGAGCCAGAGTGGGGAAGGTGTGAAAAGAAGCATAGTTTAAAGAAGAAAGGTACTCACGTGAACAAACGCGCAAGCTGAGTTCTTACGATGCAAAGTATTTCCGAAGATAGCTCTCACCAAGCACAAGGGCACAGCCAAAAACAAACGCAAGCGTCATATCAAAAACAAGTGCAACAGATCCCATACAAAAAAGGAGGGAAATACTCTTTCGACCAGATTCAGACCAGCCGCGACGCAAAAGCTCAACAGCAACAACGACGAGCAGAGCAGCAAAAAGGCCAAAGGAGAAAAAACGAGAAAAAACCATCTCACAATGCAATATTATTTTCGACGGATTTCAAGGAGAACTTCTCGATGATAAGACAAGAAAAGATCTGCAAAAAGGGCCATCATTATCAGTTGAGTTCCAACAATAATCAATAATGTAGAAGCAATCATCAACGGAACATGTTCAACACCAAGGATCCAATCAATAACGCAGTAGAGGCTGAGAAATCCTCCAAATATAATTGGAATAAGTCCAATCAGGCCGAAATAAATCAGAGGATTATTCATTCTTGAAAGTTTTATCATAGTAACTCCTATTTTAATCCCATCAGAAAATGGACGCAATTTTGTAGATGTTCCTACTCGTGCCCCATATGAAGTTGGCACAACTACAACATTATGTCTTCTCCTCACAGCTTCAGCAGCGAACTCTGTTTCAATTCCAAAACCTTGTTCAGTGAGGTGCATTTGCTTTAAAGATGTAGTTTTAAATGCCCGATACCCCGATAAAATATCATACAGATACTCTCCATGAGTCACTTTAAACATATGATTGAGAATTTTGT
Organism: Candidatus Methanofilum arcanum; assembly: GCA_031285085.1. Taxonomy (GTDB): domain Archaea; phylum Halobacteriota; class Methanomicrobia; order Methanomicrobiales; family Methanospirillaceae; genus Methanofilum; species Methanofilum arcanum. The sequence goes on along the minus strand of JAITWW010000059.1, from coordinate 12,559 downwards.
TCCCATAGAGATTTAACCGATGAAAAACACCTGCATTTTTATCAATTAAACGATTTCCAATAACCTGATCTGCTTTTGCAAACAATGGTGAGAGAACAATAAGATCATCCTCTGGTGAATTTGTTCCATCGGCATCAAGCATAAGGACATATGGCTTTTGAATAAGATCTGGAGATGAAATAACTTCGATAAGAGCAGCTCCTTTTCCACGCCCCTTTTGAGTATATACTCTGACGCCCTTTTCACTCGCAATCTTCCTTGTTTTATCTGTACTTCTTCCATCAACGACAAGAATATCTGAAAAACCCCGCGCCTTCAACTGATCAATAAGAGGTCCGATTGTTGGATCTTCATTTAATGCGGGAATGAGAACACAGACCTCATCCCTATTTACTGACATGCAATACAGATTATGCAAGGATCTCATATACGTGTTTGTAAAAAATGATGAAAATGGAAAAAACAATGATATAAATGCAAAAAAGATATGAAAATGTTTATTTAAGTATATTCAACACAATGGCTTGAAACTGACGAAAGATGCTTTCATCAGCAGTCACAGAAGAAGCCATTTATCTGTTATCTAATCCATAGCACTAGTTACGTGTTATACCGTATATTTTCTCTTTTCAAGGACATCACGAAGATTTGAATACTCTCGAATAGCCTTCAGGAAATCTGTTTTTTTAAAGAGTGGCCAGTAAGGTGCACAGAAATACACTGCTGCTTCATATCCATTTGCAAACCATGGCAGGAAATTTGATGTTCTGCAATCATCACCAGTTCGAATGATCAGATCTACAGGTGGAATAGCGCTGTTTCGACCGTAAAGATAATCCTCTATCAGCTCAGGAGTGATCTGTTCAGCATGTACCTCTTGCTCCTGAATATCATCCAGAATCCTCTTCCCTGCCTGTACAATCTCATTTCTCCCTCCATATGCGAGGGCGACACTGATATAATAGTTGCTGTAATGGGCGGTTGCAGACTCAGCATTATGAATTATCTCTTGAATATCTGAGGGGAGCTTCTCCTTGTCACCTATCATCTGAATACGAATGCGGTACTTATGAATACGCTCATCCTCAACAATAAGCTCCAACCTCTCCTTAAACAAGGCAAAAAGTTCAGCTAATTCATCTTTCGTTCGGCTAAAATTTTCAGTTGAAAAGGTATAGAGAGTTAAGTACTGTATCCCCACTTCATGTGCCCATTCAAGCACTTGATCAGTACGGTCCGCTCCAATTCGGTGTCCAATTGCTCGTGGTACCCCCATTTTTTCGGCATATCTTCGGTTCCCATCTTGAATCAGAGCAATATGCTTTGGAACGTGATTGCATTTTCGCAGGAGATACCACAGATATATTGATTCAAAAAAATTCATAGCGGTATCACCTCAAGAATGTGCCCACCATCAGGGTATCTTTCGATGAGATGGGGGTTATATGATGAAACATCTGATATAATATCTTCAAGAATCCACCATGCAAGTTCGATTCGATCATGATATCTTGTGTACATATCTTTTGTGAGTTTAAGTGATGAAAGATTTGGGTTTCCTTCAAGAACACCATAAAGTATTGTTCCATCTTCTGTTATCTCATCAAATGGTCGTGCTGTATTTGTTGCAATGCGTATGAGTCTCCTTCGAAGCTGAATACTGTCTTTAAAATTTGACGAACACCAATGAACCTTTGCTTCTTTTAAAAATTTTTGTGCACCATGTAAGTCGACGAAAACAGCATTTGAAGTAGGGCTCAAGAATTCATACCCCAGAGAACGCATGGCATCTGCATTTGTATCTCCCCACTCAAGTTCATTTATGTTCAAAAAATCAAATTCTGTAAGAAAGGGTTCAAATTTTTCGATGCCAGGAAAGGAGGGAACTTCAAATCCAATATGAAAGCCAAGTGAACGAGCAAGCTTGACCGAGGCTGCATATGCAGTATTGCTGATATCATCCCAGAGTTCTATCGGTGGATGCAGTCGAATCTCGTCAACAAGTCCGATAATTGGTTCAAGATCTTCTTTTGTAGGTGGAATACCGGAATACAGATGAATGTGATGTTCGTTGCCATATGTTTCTTTTAACACACGCGTAAACTCAACCACTCTTTCAATCACAAGAAATGGCTCTCCACCAGTAATACCAGTACCAAGAGCACTCATTTTTTCTGCAACGATGAGGCTCTCATCTGGAGAGGTTATTTCATGTTCATTTGCATAAATACGATCCTGCCCTTTCCTCTCCTGCGATAATGGGCAATACCAACAAGTACGAGTACATAACCCAGTTATAAAAAGTACCATCTTTGCACCCTGAACACAAAAAGTACAGCCTTGTGCAGGATATGTCAAAGGAGGCGAAACAACATCAGAAGATTTACAAAAGGTACAGGACGTACCGAATGTATTAGGTGGTTTATCATCAGAACTAATCTCATCCATTTGATAATCTACCTTTTACTTATCTGTGAATGTATATAATTATGTTGGACATCTGTGAGAGATGAACATGTCATATCTGAAAAAAAGTTCTTTTTTTTATTCATGAACTCATGGTGTGCTTTTCCATACATTTCGAAGACTGATAATATATGCTGCATTATAGCTATTTGCCATGAGGTACTCCCAAGACTCTTGGATCTCGTGAATCATTGGTTGCATTCCAGCTTGCATCCATTCCCACTGTGTATCTGGCTGATAGAACCAGTTCAAAAATGCAACCAGTTCACTTTTTTCGTCAGACATACGCGGTACTGCAAATACTTGCCCAGCTGGTATCGTGACACTATGAAATGCTCCGTTGTTATTCCAACTTCCAGGAAGAGATAAAAAAATAAACTTCTCATTGTTTGGATTATGCTCAGGAGAACTCAGAGTTTCAAACTCTGAAAACCAAGTAATTGCACTCTGAATCTTATGTTGTAACAATGCATCTGTTACATCTTTTCTACTCCACGTCGTGTATTCAGATGCACTATTTGATAGCAATTCTTGAAATATCGCTTCTGCCTCCGATCTGTCTGCATCAAGGAGCTCACTTCCATATGAATACATAATGCTCTCATAAAGATTTTGCAAAGCATCAGGCTCATTTCCGGCAATACCTACCCCATATCTTCCGTTTTCAGGGTGCGAGATGAACGTAATGATATTAAGTAATTCATGATATGTAAGTGGATTTCCAATATCATACCCATATGTTTCATTAAATCCAATGATTTCATTTTCATCTTCAAAAAGCTCTCCCCAGATAACATAACCAAGCATATCTGGTTGGAGGGGAAGACCATAGAGATCAGAACCAAAGATATATGGGTGAAGCATGATGGCATCAAATGTTGTTTTATTCAATGAACCATCATCCAATATGGTGATTGGTGCCACCAGGTTCTGTTCTGCAAGATCACGAAGATCTGCCACATTGACAATGATGAGATCATAGTCCTGGTACGAAATTTGATTCCATTCATCTGGGGAGAAGAGAACAACATTGACTGGCATCTGTGTACTCTCTTGATACCGCTCTGCAAATGTTGCAATAGCATTTCCTGTTCGATCATCTAGTGTTGCGATAGAAATCCCATTTTGTGGAGATGGAGATATAGTTGTACATCCTGCACAAAAAACCATGAAAACAAGTGCAATAATGCTAAATACAAAAAGTACTGATGAGAAATTTTTATTATTTATCATGTATGGTAAATTAAAAAAATATAACTAGTGATCTAGACTTCGGCTGTGCTGCTTTCATCAGGTGTCTCAGTCTCTTCACCCTCTACACATTCATCAGCACGGTATATTGATATCTGATAGTTTGGCTCTGCAAACCTTACTTCAGGTAATGCTTCATAGTACGCAATACCCTCTTCCAGACTCATTCCTTCAGGCAATCTCACAAGCTGAAGCCCGGGCATACCAAACTCCGTCAAATCTGAAAGGATAACTGCATCTATAGAATCATGAATCTTGAGCCCTGCTTCTTCCATTGCAAGTTCATCCAATGTGCCATCAGAACGTTCAAAGTACTCAGGCTCAAACTTGATGATTAACTCATTTTCAATTTTTTCAGTGCAGGTATTTGCTACTTCTTCTACTTCTTCTACTACTTCTTCGCTGCTCAATACCTCTGCACCTTCATCTGTGAACTTTTCCTCATCTTCCTCAGATACAGCTACCACCTTCTCTTCGGTTTCTTCAGATACACTTTCATCAGGGCTCGGTGTTGATCCGGTGCTTCCACTAGATGAAGATGATGTCATTGACTGCACCTCTCCATCTTCTGTGCGCACTGTGGATGTTGATATGGTAAGTGCAGAAACACAGCCTGCACAAACAATAAGCATAGCAATTGCTATCATAATATATCGATATTGCATAGATCCTAATCTCGTTTTATGAGATAATAATGTTCTCTCTTTGTCAGATTATGTCAGCCAAAGTGTAACATCATTCTTATTTAGTAATTACATCAAATAAGATTGCATGATTGAAGAGATGGCAAAGAAGTTTTTAGCTTCTCCCGAAGGTCAGAAAATGATTATGGATTTTCTGCTGAGTGATAATGGAAAGAAAACGGTTATGAACTTTATGTCCGATCCAAAAGGAAAGCAAACAGTAGTTTCTTTCATCAAACAGATTGTTAGTGGTCTTGACCTTCCGGAAGATCAGAAATCACTTGTACTGAACGCGCTCAACCTACTTTCATAGGCACATACGCTTTGGTACATAACTAAACCCTTTTTTACAAATATATCCATGAGCGAAAAAAAATGTATCTATATGGACAATGCTGCAACAACAAAGACTCACCCCGATGTGGTTTCAGCCATGCTTCCATATATGACAGAGTACTTTGGAAACCCATCTTCTTTGTATGATTTTGGACAAACATCAAAGAAGGCAGTTGAACGAGCAAGGCAGCAGGTTGCGCAGGCAATCGGATGCGGACCAGAAGAGGTCTATTTTACTGCAGGAGGAAGTGAGTCTAATAACTGGGCAATAAAAGGTGTCGCATTTGCAAATCAAAAAAAGGGAAAACACATTATAACGTCTTCCATTGAGCATCACGCGGTGATTCACCCCTGTGAGTGGCTTGTGAGTCAGGGTTTTGAGGTTACGTTCCTTCCTGTAGATGAGTACGGCATTATCTCTCCAGAGTCTGTTGCGGGAGCTATTCGCGAGGACACCATTCTTGTCTCAATCATGTTTGCCAATAATGAGATCGGCACAATAGAGCCCATCCCTGAGATTGGAGCGATATGCAAAGAAAAAGGAGTGTACTTCCATACCGATGCTGTGCAGGCAGTTGGCCATGTGCCGATCAATGTAGATGAGATGCATATTGATCTGCTCTCTCTTTCCGCTCATAAGTTCCATGGACCAAAGGGTGTTGGTTGTTTGTATGTCAGATCAAATGTCAAGATAGAGCGGCTGATTCATGGTGGAGGACAGGAAAGAAAGAGACGAGCAGGTACAGAACATGTTCCCGGTATTGTTGGTCTTGGAGCTGCTATTGACCGATCTGTTTCTCTCATGTATGAGTCCAATATGCAGATTCAAAAGCTTCGCGATCGCTTGATTGAAGGATTACTCACTATTCCCCACTCACGATTGAATGGACATCCAACGAATCGCCTCTCAAATAATGTCAATATCATGTTTGAATTCATCGAAGGGGAGTCCATTCTGTTGCTTTTAAACCAATATGGTATTGCTGCATCAACAGGAAGTGCCTGCACTTCTGCATCGCTTGAACCATCTCATGTGCTTGTAGCATGTGGTGTGCCACATGATCGTGTGCATGGCTCTCTTCGGCTTACTCTTGGAGAGGAAACAACTGAAGAGGATGTTTCATATGTCATTGAGATATTGCCAGGAATTGTAAAGCGCCTTCGAGATATGTCTCCTCTGACTCCAGATGAGCTCCGAAGTAAGAAATAGCCAAAATAACCAATATCAATGTTAAATTTACCCTAAAAGACAGGAAACAGAGATGTACAGCGAGCAGGTTATGGATCATTTTATGAATCCAAGGAACCAAGGGCGACTTCTGAATGCAAACGGAATCGGTGAGGTTGGAAACGCGACCTGTGGAGATATCATGAAAATATATCTCTTTATTGTTGATTCTGTGATTGAAGATGTGGCATTTGAGACCTTTGGATGTGGTGCAGCTATTGCATCATCTAGCATGGCAACTGAACTCATTAAAGGAAAAACAGTGGATGAGGCCTGGTCACTTTCAAATAAAGCCGTTGCACAAGCACTGGATGGCCTTCCTCCACAAAAGATTCACTGCTCTATTCTTGCAGAAGAAGCAATTCATGCAGCCATTAACGATTACCTCAGGCGATCAGATCTCCCAGAACGTAAAGAGTAACATGAGAAGTTCTCATTTTTTTGTTGCGCATCGATGAGATACACCGTAAAATCTGATTTGCTTTTGAAACTCTTCAGAGAGTGGCTCTGCCTTCTCCTTTGCACGAGCCATATTATTCATAAGAGACCAATCATTATTGCTCGTACATTGGCATTCGATCCATGTATCTTGTATCGTGCATGTGAGTTTTGATATCGCTTGATCATGGAGATAATCAAGACCGTCTGCAATGCGCAGGAGAGCTGAGAGCTTTCTGACACGTTCTTGTGCTTCGGAAGAAAGAATGGCATATGCTTCATGGTTCATGCTGGGAACTGCTTTTCTGTGATAGCGGGCAATAAGTGCAACTATCTCCAGCGAGTCATGTGAAAGACCAAAGTGTTGGTTTTTCTCTCCTTCCATGTGAATGAGTTCATAGCTCGCTTTGTGATGCCCTTTTATTCCTCTTGAGTTACCAATATCATGTAATAACCCCGCACAGATAAGGATATCACGTTCTTGTATGGTATATGTTGGAAAAAGAGAGTGAAGCTCATCAAATAGCAGACCACACAGCATGCTGACGTGCACCTCATGCGCATAGCTGGTATATGTTATGTCATAGATTTTTGCACAGGCATGTACTTTATCTAAGGATATCATACTCTTTTACTCTCATTGCTTCAAATTATATTTATTTTTTATATAAAATCCATTATTTTTATGAAGTTCATTCCATATTCCCCTGTGCTTGAGCATCCAATCCTGTGCATCAAAGATCTCATCATCAGGTAAATGTGTGCGACGGGTATACGTGCCATTTAATTCCATAACCCAAGCACGTGCATTGTCTCGCATGTGAAGGGGAAGCAGTGTCTGCAAGATCATTGTCTTGATATCTTGATCCAGTACCGGAAACAGAAGCTCAATACGTCGGTTTAAGTTTCGTGGCATAAGATCTGCACTTCCCATGTACACAATCTTTTTTCCGCCGCTACGAAAATAGTAAATTCGTGCATGTTCTAAGAATCGTCCAACAATTGAAGAGACAGTGATATTGTCAGAGATTCCTGGAACACCTGGGCGTAGGCAGCAAATTCCTCGTATCTGGAGATCTATCTTTACACCTGCTTGTGATGCACGATATAAAGCTTGAATCATCTCTTTATCTTGGAGTGCGTTTAATTTTAAAATAATACAGCCTTTTCTACCTTCTCTGTGATGGAGAATCTCCTCATTGATAAGGTTGAGGATAGCACGACGAATCATCATGGGAGAAACTATGAGATGATTATATTCTGTGAAGTGTCCAAGACCAGTAAGCACATTAAAGAGGTTTGATGCATCTGATCCTATCTCTGCATTTGCGGTGAAAAATCCAATATCTGTATAGATCCTGCTTGTTATTGCATTGTAGTTTCCAGAACTCATGTGCACGTATCGAACAATTCCTCCTGGTTCACGTCTTACAACGAGGCATATCTTTGCATGCACTTTGAGGCCGCTTATACCATATACGACATGCACTCCTGCTTGTTCTAATGCTTTTGCCCATTCAAGATTGTTTTTTTCATCAAATCGTGCTTTCAGTTCAACAATGACAGTAACTGCTTTTTCATTTTGACGAGCCTGCATGAGTGCGTCAATGATGGGAGACTGTGTCCCTGTTCTGTACAGGGTCATTTTAATGGCTAATACGTCTGGATCTTTAGCAGCTCGCTTTAAAAAAGTCACAACTGGCTGAAAACTTTCATAGGGGTGAAAGATGAGAGTGTCTTTTTTCAGTATGGATGCAAAAATATCCTGTTCAGATTCAAGCCACGAGGGAATGCTTGGCACAAAAGGAGTGTCTTTGAGTTCTGGTCTGTCAATGTTGAGTAATACAAAGAGATCAGACATTCCAATCGGTGCATTGGTTCTTCGGTAAAAGATCTCAGCGCTTCCGGCGAGCTTGGTACGCATCATGTCAAAGACTGTTTGATCCATCCAACCACATATCTCAAGGCGTACCGGTGTTCCAACTCGTCTCCTCCCAACAGATTCTTCAACAGCAGTGAGAAGGTCGTCAGCTTCATCTTCCTCGATCTCTATATCTGTATCACGAGTGACTCGAAATGGGTACGCAGCTACTACGTCCATTCCAGGAAAAAGGAGATCTAAGTTCTCTGAAATGACATCTTCAAGGAATACGAAGTGCATCTCCCCTGTATTTGATGTGGTTTTGTGATCTGAATCTGGTGGTATGAGAAGAAGGCGAGGATAGCTTTCTGTTGGAACTTTTACCCGACTGAAAAATTCTTCTGTGCCTCCTCGTTCTTTTACAACAATGGCAAGACTGAGAGAGAGGTTTGATATGAGTGGGAATGGATGTAGTTTGAAAAAAGCAAGGGGGGTAAGTACTGGAAATATCTCACGCGTGAAAAGATCGCGAAGCCTTTTTTGTGCACCCACAGGAACTGTCTCATAACTATGATGGATATGAATGCCAGCGGTCTCAAGATCTGGAAGAAGTTCTTCATACCAGATACGTGCCTTTTCCTCGATAAGCGGTGTTAAGCGATCATAGATGGCTTCGAGTTGCTTCGAAGGGCTCATGCCATCTGCTGGTACGCTCACAACTCCTTCGCCAATTTGACGATGGAGTCCAGATACACGAATCATGAAGAATTCATCAAGGTTGTGTGAGAAGATTGCAAGAAACTTGACTCGTTCAAGAAGTGGGTGTCTTTTATCTTTTGCTTCTTCAAGTACATGCTCATTAAACTCCATCCAGGAGAGTTCGCGGTTCATAAATAGAGATGGATCCTCTAAAAGATCATTGGATGTTGAGGTCATAGCCTGTATGATACTTATATGGATGTCTATAATAAGATGTTGATGGCATTATTTGTGATTTATGAAATGTGTGTAGCGTTTTTTACACTCTTCCATGAGGATCATATCCATGATGGAACTTAAAAAGTGCTATGTGGTTGTTAAACAGCATCACTTGAGCTTATGTATTTTCAAATTCTGAGGGGGAATCTGTAGAGTTCTGTGCAGGTGCCACTATCTCCCAAATATTTGTTAATACATTATATATCGCACTACATGCTTCCATGGTAGCATCAAATGCATAGACAATGGATGATATCGCCTCATTCACTGATTCTTTTGCTGTTTCTGCAGATTTTACGATGTCTTGTTGTTCACTTGTTTCTCCTTGTATTTCACTTGTTTCTCCTTGTGCTGCAACAACCCCGAATGTACAGAGGAGAAGGAGGATGAGCATGATGTATGTTCCACGCATGATGTGTTCACTTCATGTATCTATTTGCAGTTGTGATGCTTGAAGATTACGCGTCAGTTCCCTCTTTGAAAAGAGGTTTATTTTAATGTTGAGTGGAGCAAAAAAAGAGGTTTTAATCACTTTATTGTAGCATTATTTATCAATATCAAGTTCTTTTAGCCACTCATATACAGCATCTTTTGCTTCAGAGGCTTTGGTTCCAGTCACTCCAAATGCCTCTCTCACCGTAGCCTCGGGAACAAGAGCTTGGATATCTGTTACGCTATGTGAGATACCTCCGCCTCCATAGGTGCAGAATGGGATGATTGTCTTTCCTTCAAGTTCATGTTCCACTAAGAAGGTAGCTACTGGTCTTGGAATCGTGCCAATCCAGATCGGATATCCGAGGTATATGAGATCATATGATGCGATATCATCTACATGATCGCTGATTTCTGGAAATACTCCATCTGCGAGTTCAGTTCTTGCTTGACGTACACATTCCTCATATACTTCAGGATATGGGATAACTGGCTCTATCTCAAACATTTCCGCATCTGTTAATTCTTGTATATGTTTCGCAAGTTCAAGGGTATTTCCTGTATGGGAGAAATAGACGATGAGTGATGTTGATGACTGTTCATCTTGATCTTCATTATTCAAAGCATCACTGGTTGTTTCTGCAGCGAAAGTCGGCGTGGTGCATAAAAGAAGCAGAAGCACCGCAAGGATAAGTATAGAAACGCGTTTCATGGCTTATATTTGGGAGTATTGGGTAAAGAATGATTGGAATTGGTTTTGAGGTTTTGTTAGCTGATAGTAGTATTTTCCAGAGGAGATTGCTTCATTCCCATAGATCCGAATGGGAACCTGCATCTTTTTTGAACAACTCTATGAGTTATGCAACACAACAAGATAAGGGAAAAGATATTAGGGTCAGAACACCCAACCACTGTCACATCCCTAAATAACCTTGTTTCTTTTTTAGAGAGACAAGGCAGGCATTCAGAAGCAAAAAAAATTCGTCAAAGGTATCCAAAGTGAGGAAGTAGGTTCTGTAAAGAATGATTCATTCATGTGACAGGAGGTAAGAAGATGGGAAAGGAAGAAGAGATTGACACTGCTATAGAGTTAGGCACCCAGGATAGAAATGTAGATAGTCAAAGCAAGTATCCAGAAGAAGAATTACATTATGAGAAAACATTAGAAATTTTAGAAGAGGTGTCAGATCCAGAAAACCCTGCCATCGCTTCATGCTTACACAAGCTTGAGTTAACTGAAAGTGCCCAGTACGCGTATTCAATAGCAGAAGAACTCTATAAAAAGGCAGTAGAGATAAAGGAAAAGGAAGCAGGGACAAAAGACCCAGACACGGCTAAACTCTTAAACAACCTCGCTTTAGCGGTACAGAGACAAGGCAGATACTCTGAAGCAGAAGCACATTATAAGAGAGGATTAGAGATAGCAGAAGGAGTGTTTGGTCCAGAACACCAAGAAACGGCTAGATTCTTAAATAACCTCGCAGTAAATTTATATTACCAAGAGAGGCATTCAGAGGCAGAAGTACTTTCTAAGAGGGTATTAGAAATATTCGAACGCATAATGTGCCCACCAAGCAATGGCACCGCTAGATCCTTAAACAACTTCGCTTCGATTTTATCTATTCAAGGCAGGTATGAAGAGGCAGAAGTACTTCATAAAAGAGCATTAGAGATAAGGGAACAGGTCATAGGGACAGAACACCAAGGAACTGCCACATCTTTAAGCAACCTCGCGGTAAATGTAGAGAGGCAAGGCAGGTATGAAGAGGCAGAAATACTTCATAAGAGGGCATTTGAAATATTCAAAAAACTGTTTGGTCTATACCACCCAGACACGGCTACAGCCTTACATAACCTCGCTTTCAATTTAGCGAAACAAGGCAAGCATTCAGAATCTGAAGAAATATGGGAAAAGTATGGAAAAGATCAAAGATACCCATACATTGCTACATCTTTAGACAAACTCGCAGAGCGGTTTTATAGTACAGGTAAGTATGGAGAGGCAGACGCATATTATAAGCGGACATTAGAAGTATACGAAAAAGTGTCAGATCCAAAAAACCCTGACATGGCTGAATTCTTAAACAACCTCGCGGTAGATTTACATAACCAAGAGAAGTATCCTGAGGCAAAACTATTTTTCAGGAAAGCCGTAGAAATCGCCGAAAAAGTGTTAGGTCCAGAACACCCAGACACGGCTACACTCCTAAACAACCTTGCGATAAATATACAGTATCATGGCTGGTATTCAGAAGCAGAAATCCATTTTGAAAGAGTAGTAGAGATAAGAGAAAAGGTGTTAGGCAAAGAACACCCAGACACGGCTACAGCGTTAAACAACCTCGCTGTAAATTTACAGAGGCAACACTGGTATTCAAAAGCAGAAGTACTTCATAAGAGAGCATTAGAGATACTTGAAAAGGTGTTTGGTCCAGAACACCCGGAGACGGCTACAGCCTTAGACGACCTTGTTTTTTGTTTAAAAGCCCAAGGTGAGTATTCAGAAGCTGAAAAAGTTCGTGAAAAGTATCGAAAATAAGAGAGCGTGTTATGGAAAGAGTGACTCGTTCATATCCAGGGTTCCCAGCAACACATGATGAGAGAGGAAGCATATATTCACGGCTTTAGAGAAAGGTGAAGTTGATGGATAGTTTTTTCGATAAAAATAGACAGTTTGATGTACTTTTGGACAATATGAGAAACACGGTAAAATTATTGTAGCTTTCAATGGTGACGATATCGCCGGAAAGAAAGTGCTTTATAACCAGTTGTTGGATGATAAAGCAGGATTATATGAGAGTTATTTGGTATTGACGGAATTTGTAAAGCATATGGAAAAAAGGATAATAAGGCTAGAAAATGATTTGTTCATGTCTGGAAAACCGT
>JAITWW010000088.1 GCA_031285085.1 Candidatus Methanofilum arcanum | reverse complement strand
GAAAAAATTGAGTAAAAGCACTTGGGGTATGCTTCCGTTGGTCGCATACCCGTCGAATGGTTATTCATTTGCGTAGTTTCCATCCCCTGTTTCTCCATTTTCGTATTTGCTATCCCCTGGTTACTCTCAAGAGCGGATGTTTTATACCTCTCGAATCATCCGACGCAGGAGGATGGTTCTACGGTAGCGCGTCCTCGCCGTGCCTGGCGAGACTTACATGAAGTCCTGCAAACCAAGCTGTGTTACCTTTTCCTGCCCAAATGTTGATTCAATATTCATATCAATAACCTCAACACGTTGACGCGTATACTCAGATATCTCATACTCAGTACAGACACCCTGCGACATCGCGAGATATTTCTTCACAGAACCCTTATGCAGCGTTGGAATCACTGGAGAACCACATCTACACTTTCCAGACAAAGGCATCCTGCGATAACTTGTACTACACTTTGTGCATCGAAACTTCTGCTTCGAAAATGCATTTAAATTCCCTTGCAGATCACGGATAAAATGCGTCTGTAATACCCGCTCTGCAACATCATCAGCATCAACTGCCAGAATTATCTTCGCAAGTGCAAGCTCAGCATCCAACTTATCCGCCATTGATTTCAGTTGTGTATACATCGTATCCCGTGGTCCAGCAGAGATATCTGTTGTATCATGGGTAAATGAAAAACCCTCAACCTGAGCCGGTGTACCGAGACGATGCTCTACTTTATCTACATAACTCTCAACATCCTTTGCTGGAGCATATGTCAATGCAGCCAAGTAGACCTCCAAAGGATAATAGGAGCATACATCTACATTATGACTCTCTTTATCTATCTCAGCAGGATCGATCCTTCCTGTCAAAACCAATGGAGCATCCATCGACCCTCCTCGCGTCTCTGGAAGAAAAGAACGTGAAAAGTTAATCAACCCATCAAGCAACAACATGACACAGTCTTCATCTCCATCACACTGCCCGGTGAAGATCTCGTTTGCAAGTACCGTATGATCCTGTTCAACGGTTAGACAATACACAAAAGGCTCATATGCTGGATCATATGAGAGGGAAACAACTCTGTCAGGGATCACAATGCCATTCACATAACTTGGAACTACATCCCCAACTGCAAGCTCCCTCGCCTGAATCTTTCGCAAATATGAAATATCATAGACCAGCATCGCATGATCTGGAGTGACCATCACCATCTTTCCACTCTGTGTCTTCACTGTCAGCATATTCAAAGGTGCCCGATGAATTGAGAGCGTGGTAATCTTTCGCCGATGGAGCATCCCACTTGTGTCAATACTTGTTGTATAGATCGGCTGCAGGGGATCTGCGTAAAATGTCCCGATATCATCCACAGACAGCTCCGAGAGATCAATGTTTTCCAAAATAAATGACTTTATCTTCACCTGCGAGATACCTGCACCAGGGGTGATGACCTCTATCTTTGTCTCTCCTGAAAAGCAGTTCCTCCGCTTTGCTGCATGGAAAAATGGGTGTCCATACCCTACATCTGCATGAGAAAATCCAACAATTCTAGAGAGCACTCCAGCACTTGTATGGGGAGCAAGTGCAATGACAAGGTGCCCAACCAGATCTTCACTCTTCTCGACATGATAAAAAGACTCAAGGCCATAGACCGAACAAAGCAACTGATCCATAAACTGAGCACAACGAATAAGATATGCCGCACAACTCTTTGCAACCAAGATATCCTGTGGCAATAACTCAAGTACCTGCTCAGGATCGGTAAGTGGCACCCCATGCATATCATGTGTATATCCAATAGACTGAAGATGGGCAACCGAGACATCCACCTCACGAGGCCGAAAATGCGTAAGTGGCATGTCAATCATATCAAACCGCACCGTCCCATCCTTAAATACCCATAAATTATGCAAAGCACGCAAGATCCCTTTTTCAATCAGCTCAACTGGCTTTTCAAAAGAGACAAGACCCTGCACCCCTTTTAAGATCGTAAGCTCCTGCTTTCGAACTCCAACTGACTCAAGTGCCTTTCCAAACTCCTCCTTTACATTAATGGTATATTCCTTACTACACACCACAGGAGCCTTACATGCAGGGCAGACAGAGGGCGTCGTACATTCAATGCCACAGCGAGGACAGCTCAAAACCGGCTCTGTATGAGTCCCACAGATACACAGATTTTTATAGGTCACTTCCCCACAACTTGGACATCGTCGATGCCCCATTCTCATCGTTGCGAACCCTCCATCCATATTTGCTCGATGGGCGTACTCAGAAGCTTTCTGAAATGACCTCCTATTTCCCCCTCCTTGACCTACTGGAAACAATACATTCGGCGCAGGGCTCATCTCACGTGGCTTTGACTTTCCAGGACGTCCCATTCTTCCTCCAATTCTCATGCCAGCCTTTGAACGAAGCTTTAAGCCAGATAAAAACGTGATCAAAGAGAGTGTGTCCTTGCAGGAGATCATAGTATCAGATCTCCACTGTTCAGATAAGATAAGGTGGTTCGTTGTTGTATCAATCTCCAGACCTAGACATCGAAGAAATACCATACATGGAGATATCACCATCTTTCCCTCACGAATCTGATGTAAAGCCAAAATAGCCTCAAGAAGTTCCTTTATTCGCTCATGATATCCGAGAAGCAATCTTGTTTCCTCAACAACCCCATGTTCTATAATTAGCTCCGCGAGCTCTCTTACTTCTTCAGATGTGATATCATCCCAGAGCAACATAAAATCAGGATGGAGATAGGCTTCATTCTCACAGAGTTCGAGCGCTTCATCTTCTGTTTTCGGCCTGATGCTGACATCACATCCACTTTCCTGCCACCACCACTCATGACAGTATGCACAAGGAACTAATACATGATTATTCTCAACAAACTCCCCATAACTGATTAAAAACTCTCCAACATCTAGAATTTTGCTCACACTCGGTGCCAGCTCTTTTGCCTGAGTCACGTCATCAATGCGAAGAACATCCCCATTGATGAGGCGCACCGTTGGCCCTTGAATACTATCAACAGGAGAGATCCCAGCTGCTTTTCCTGGGCGCTCTATCTTCATCTGCGTACCTACTGCTAAATAATCGCCAAGTATATGCATGGTTGCAGGATGAAGCCCGGCCGCGGCAAGGCCGGTATTTCTTGATCTTCCATATATCAGCCGAAACCCTCCCTTTCTCATGGGATAGGAAAAAACAGGCCGACCTCCGATAAGATCTCGTAAGTACTTATCCTTGGGATGAACGCCAACCTCCTCCTCTGCACTTGAAGGTGCAGAAATAATCTCTTCTAGCCAGTCCCATCCATCCATCTTCATCTTTCGGACATTTCGAAGAACTTTTGGAGCTTTCAATGCGAGACCCTCGGCAATGACGAGTGCCATTCCCCCACGAACAATATTTGTCTCCACCCGTTCCAGGTTTCGATACCCAGAGACCTGTTCCTTCTCTGTTGGCTCTCCATCAATACATACCGGACAGTTATTGATAATAAGCCGCATCTCACGCTCGGTTGGCAGATATTGAAGATTCATGATCGAGTTATACTGCCGAATTTCCTCAATGTACCGTTCAATCTCTTCAGGTCTTGGAATATATCGATTCAGGCCAAGCGCTCTTCGCACATAATCCCCAACAAGCACTGATAATGCCTGTGCCGTTCCTCCTGCACTTCGAATCGGACCTGCATAATAGATCTTAAGGTACTCAGTGCCATCATCATTTTTTCCAATCGAGACATTTGCAATCCCTTCCACAGGAGCAGACACGACCCCTTCTGTAAGAATGCCCATTGCGGTTCGAATTGCATGCTCTACCACTTCTTCATTATTTTTCTCTCCAAACATCCGAGCAACAAAGTCATCTCCGATGCGAAGTGAGGCCTCTTCACGAGACATTTCCTTCTCAAGTTCGCGAATACGCTGTGCAACACCAGGAATTCCAACCTGAGCCTCTACACGATCCGCAAGATCATTTGCAATTGGGATCTCGATCTCTGTCTTTGGATCAAAACCTCGAGAACGGGCTTTTTGTGCAATATGAATGGCATTTGCAAGACCCGCATTGAGATCATCATAGTACTGCTGCATTTTGGAAGAGATCTTCATGGGTACGCTCTTTTGATGTGGGATGTTTTATAGGAGCTTTGGAGTTGAAAAAAGGAGAAATTTGGAAAAATCACCGTTTCATTCGTTCTTCCCAGATGTGATCGAGTTCTGCTTCTTCTTCAGGGCTGAGTATTTTTTCTTCTTTTTTGGACTGTGTTGAAAAGAGGAGGTGAAGACGAACAAGCAGTGCCATCAAGGTAAGGGCAAAGAGAAGCTGAAGCGAAAGGGAGGGAGATTCGATCGCAAGGCCGCAAAAGATAATGATAGTATAGACTGGAGTGAATAATGTCACGATGTCTTTTCTTTTCTTGATATATGCAAGATAGGCAATAACAAATGAGGCAAGAACACATCCCCATGGGTAAGAAGCGGCATGTGATATGAGACCTGCATATTGAAGCAGGACTGCAAGAGCAATACCTCCCCATGCAAGAATGATAACAAGAAGTGAGAGATAGATCTCAGGTTTTGGAAGGGTTTTGAAGGTTTGTATATGCTTTTCTATTGCTATTATTATTGACATTATAATACCTCCTTGAGCATCTTAATAGCACAGAGATCTCCACACATGGAGCAGGTATCACCAGCATCATCACGTGAGTGTGTGGAGCGTGCAAGCTCTGGAAATAATGCACAGGAGAACTGCCGTTCCCAATCAAGGGTGCTGCGTGCAACTCCCATCTCAACTTCCCGTGCTTTTGCTGCTTCAAGGTTTCGGGAGAGGTTTCCAATATGAGCAGCAAGGACACAGACACGGGTCCCTTCAATGATATCAGAGATGTCTGGGAGTGCCAGATGTTCAGATGGGGAGACCATGCATAAGAAATCTGCTCCATGTGCACAGGCCATAACTCCCCCAATCGCAGCAACGACATGATCATAGCCTGTGCCGATATCAGTCACCAGAGGTCCAAGCAGATAGAGTGGTGCATTTTGACTGAGCTCTTTCATCATAGAGACATTATATCCGATCTGATTGAGTGGAATATGACCAGGACCTTCGATCATCCGTTGCACTCCAGCCTTCAGAGAGCGTGCTGCAAGTCTTCCTAAATTAAGATACTCAACGGTTTTCGCGTGACGAGTTGCATCATCATGACATCCTGGGCGCATGCCATCTCCGAGGCTTAAGGTGACCTCGTACTCGGCAAGGATCTCAAGGAGGTACTCAAACTCACTCCAAAGTGGATTTTCAAGGCCACTTGTTATCATATGTGCCGTGTGAAAGACACCTCCTCTTGAGACAACTCCCATGGTTCTTGGATCGGATCGAAGGCTCTCAAGCACTTCGAGATTTACCCCACAATGCAGAGTTAGGAAATCCACGCCTTCTTTGCAATGTTCTCGAATCACTGAGAATAAGAGATCAGCATCAAGATCTGCAATGTTTCCTGCTCTTCTTACTGCTTCATAGATGGGAACGGTTCCAAGCGTACTATCAAGCGACCGAATCGAGGCGCGAATTGCTTTGAGATCGCCAGCAGTTGAGAGATCCATGATGGCGTCTGTGCCATTTTCGATCGCGGCACAGGCTTTTTTGTACTCAAGATCTGGGTCACATCTACTTGCAGATGTGCCAATATTGACATTGACTTTTACCCGACATCCTTCTCCAATAGCAGGAGGAATAATATGAGAGCTATCTGCTCGAAGGATATTTTGTGGCACAACGACAGTTCCAGCAGCGATTCGAGCAGCGAGGCGTTCCGGTGTCATCTGCTCCGCGTGCGCCGTGTCAAGGAGGGAAGAGGGAAGTCCAGTCTGACACTCACGTATTATCGTACCCATACTAAGTATTGCTTTGTATCTTGAAATAAGGGTGTGAAATAGTATAAAGGGAGCGTCCTCCTCAAGTGGGAATACTCTCTTTAAAAAAGACATATCATCGCAAAAGGCTCCAAAATGAACCTTTTTACAAACATCCACTCCATGGTTCTCAGTTTCAGTTCTCATGGATAGCAAGAAAAAACCTCAGATACATTTACTGAACAAACAGGCAAGAGTCAACCATATATGATATTCAGTTTAACATGTACGAATGCCAGTTCGACTTCTCCCTGGACATGGACAGTACTCAAACTCCTATGTCGCAAATGGAGTGCTTATTGATGCAGGTGCAACGCCTATGGCAATTGAGCACCACAAAAATATCATTAAATACATCGTCATTACGCATCGACACTTTGATCATATGCCATATCTTGCTGAAGCCGTGCGTATGACAGGCGCAGAGGTCCTCATTCATGAGGAAGATGCACTCGGGCTTACTGATGAGAATGTCTGTCTTTCAATGCATTATGGAGAGCGTGCACCACATATTCCCCCGGCCCGTTATATCCAAGAAGGAGATATCATCGATGGCCTTGAGGTTATTCACACCCCCGGGCACACCATTGGAAGTATCTGCCTCTATGAGGCTGCTACCAATAGTCTCATCAGTGGAGATACCGTGTTTGGCAATGGTGAGTATGGCAGATATGATCTCCCAACCGGCAATCGAGAGGCACTTATTGCATCTATTGAAAAATTAAAAGATTACCGTATTGATGGGGTCTACTGTGGCCACGGCGCGCCTGCACGAGACAAAGGAGGCGTTGTCATCAATAAAGCATATCACAATATTACAATGGGACTATAGAATTTCCTTTTTTTTAAGCATCATCATGATCTCTCTGTTACTGTTTTTACCCATGCAACAGAGACAAAAACACACCATGTTTCTGTGAATGATCTTTGCGAAAATACTGACAAATTCATGCTGATTGATGAGATGACTCACATTTCGCACGAATGCTCCTTTTTGTGTTCATTTTTCACATGCAATATGTTTAACGGACTTATAATAAATAATAAAAAAATAAAAAAGTAAACCATTTTAATTTCATGGAACAATTAAAGACATTTCGTGAGTTATACTCTCGCTTACACGAAAATTTGAATTAAAAGTAAAGTCTTAAATAATTTGAAATTACAAAATAAGCATAAAGGAGGCACTGAAAAAATGGTTATTACTTGGAGTGAAGAATTGGAAGTTGGAATTGAGACTATGGATATGCAGCACAAGGAGCTCATAGAGAAGTTTAATACATTGATGAACGCTTGTGCAGTTGGAAAAGGTCAAGAAGAGTTAGAAAGCGCCCTCACCTTTTTATGTGACTATACCGTGCAGCATTTCTCTGACGAAGAGGCGCTGCAACAGCAGATCGGGTTCCCTGAATTTTCAAGGCACAAACAGCTTCATGATGGCTTCAAAGTGACGGTAGCCAATCTGGCAACCCAGTTTAAACAGGATGGACCATCTCCTGCAATTCTTGACAGATTCAGCGTCGATGTCGGCGAATGGTTGATCAAGCATATAAAACGCGAAGACATGAAAGTCGCATCTTATAGCTCTCACGTGCTATCAATGGAACAGAACTAAACACAACATTGTAAAAAACACTGCCCAATATTCTTCACATATCCTTTTTTGTTTTCCATTTGTACTATCAAAAAGAGAGACAGGATCATCTTCTATTTTACAAATTTTCTGATTGTGAACATGTATGCCTTCAACTTAGGAGCACAATACCGATATAGTCACGTTCCAAAAACAATTCATACCCTGAATTTTACAAACAAATGAAGTGCGTTTCGAAAACAGCGGATAAAATAAATAACAACAGGAAGTTATAGTACAAGCTCTAAATTATTTTTTAGCGTGTCACCATATATTTTGCTTTTTTTGGGACTTCTTGCAATGGTAGTATGTGGCAACTGGTTAGTATCGGGAAGCGTTCAACTTGCACGTCATTTTAAAATAAGCACACTTATTGTTGGTCTGACAATAGTCGCATACGTTACCTCCACCCCTGAAATATTTATCAGCGTTGGAGCAGCTTTAGAAGGTGCACACGATATTGCTTTAGGGAATGTTATAGGCTCAAACATTGCGAACATAGGATGTATTTTGGCCATTGTGGCATTGATCTATCCGCTCCCCATTCGGAATAGAGCAATAGGCTTTGATATCATGATGATGTTTCTTGTTACTTTTCTGCTGCTCTTTTTTGGCTATAATGGAATGATTGGATTTTATGAAGGAATTTGCCTTTTATCCATATTGGTTGCCTACACCGTCGGGTCTATTTACAAGTCAAGAAAAAACAATGTTTCAAAAGAAACATTACCAGCGACCATGAAACCGTTGCAAGCGGTATTTATGATTGCTCTCGCGGTTGTAGGGCTCTATTTCAGCGCAGGATGGTTCGTTGGCGGGGCTCGCGAAGTGGCATTGTTGTGGGGTGTCAGCGAGCGTGTTATTGGTGTATCCGTTGTTGCGGTCGGTACAAGTACGCCAGAGCTGATGACATCCTTAATCGCCGCTCTCAAAAAAGAGGCAGATCTCTCAGTTGGAAACATAATCGGTTCAAACTTTTTCAATATTGCAGGAGTTTTGGGAATTACGACTGCTATTAGCTCCATAAAGGTCTCTGATCATGCAATGTTTCTTTCTGACATGACATGGCTTTTTGGTATTACCATAGCGTTATTGGTAACTATGCTTCCATTATCAAAAGGAAAAATATCACGTTTGGAAGCTAGTTTGCTCCTATCAGTGTTTGCACTTTATATCTTTATTCTGTACACTTCATAACACGAAAATGAATATACCCCATATGGTTGATGAGAGAGAGGAAAATGACTAAGAAGAGCATATTTTCAAAAATAAATGAAAGTATCAGTACAGCGAAAAAGATTCAAAAGGAGCTATCTTCAGATGATGAAGACAATTTCACTTCTAAAAAATTTGCAAAAAAGAAACCTCCTGCAGAAGAAAAGCAATCCACCGTCAAGCAGGGCACAGCTACAATCCCTCCTCCACGTGAAGCAGTTGATGAAACGCCGATAACTTCGTCAGATTTCCTCAAGTCTCCTGCAGAAATGATATCTGCAGAGTGGGTGGATGAAAGCACCTATGTACAACGTTGGAATAGCTTTGAAATCACTTCTAAACTCAACAAACAGTCTCATACGGTAAACGTAGTTTTGTTGTCTGAAGTTGGATGTTTTGCAGATATTTTTGCGTTTAAATCTTTTTTTGTGAAGTTTATAGAAGAATTTTTAGGATCCATGCCAGTAGGTTATACTGTAGCTTCTATATCTGCGAACGCTGTATTTGACTCGTTTTCCAATGAATGGGACGCAACATGGACTCCTGATGCAGAGATACAATATGCAAAACGGTAGTGATGTGTATCACTGTCTCCCTGTTTTTACCTCTTTTTACCTCTATAGGCTATGATGAAGAGAATGTGAAACCTCTTCTCCTCTCTTTAGACTCTCCTGTTCTGCGACATCTTTATTGTCTTCAACGAACATATGATATGAACATATAGACCTAGTTAAAGTTATTGTTTAAGGAGTAAACATGTCATTTCCAGAATGGGTTACCTCTCAAAAAAGACAAGGTTTTGAAATCAAAAAAATTGGCAATGGATATTACATGTACGAGCGGAAATCTCGGTGGGACAAGGAAAAAAAGAAGTCAGTGAAGGCCACAGGCAAATACATTGGTGTCGTCACACCGGATGGGGTTATACCAAGTAAAACAAGGTCGGATGAGACGAAAGTAGTCCTTTCCTCGGTGGATGAGATGAATCCAGTCCTCTCTCAAGAGAATGAGATGAAACCTGTCTTTTCCCTGGAATATGGGGCAACTGCATTTCTCACATCCATAGCCGCTGATATTCTGGAAATGCTGGGCAAACACTTTGGCAAAAGGATTGCTGAACAAATATGGAGTGTTTCCATGTTGCGTCTTATTTCCCCAAGCCCGCTGCGAGGGGTAGAGGATCGTTATCATACATCTTGGATGTCGAAGATGCTGCCAAACCTTCCCCTGTCCAAATCCTCAATCGCGAACCTGATTGACCATGTCGGAAATAATCGAGCTTTGTGTGCTGCGTTTATGCGTGACATGCTGCAGCCAGCGCCTTATTTGCTCATAGACGAATCATGGGTCACATCCACATCAGAAGGCATATTACGGCCTTTGCCTGGCCACAACAAGAACAACAAGTACCTGCCTGAAATAAATCAGATACATATTGCCACGGTTTCAGAATCTGGAGATCACATGCCTGGATTTTATCTAAATGTTTCAGGGAATACACCGGATATATCTGCGTTCGAGCTCACGCTGGAAGATGCTGGTGTAGAAGAGGGAATTGTCCTTGCAGATAGTGGGTTTGGCTCTGATGTGAACTTTGAGGAATTAGCAGATCCAAAACACCACTTGAAATACATAGTCCCATTGAAGCGCAGTACAAAGGAGGTAGATCTGACAAACATGGAGTTTGAAGAGTATTTTTCCTATCATAACCGTGGAATATCTGCTCATATGGTAGACATGGGTGCGTATCGGATCTATACCTTCCGAGACGTGTTTATGTATGCGAAAGAGCTCAGTAGCAGTATTTGCCTGGCAGAGAAAGCAAATGCTACCGCTATGAAAAAAAGAAACTTTGACCCAAACAAGGACCTTCATGATGTTTCAGCGAAAGCAAAAGAAGGTGAAAATAACTTCGGAATCACCGTCCTGCGTACCAATATTCTTGATAAGTCAGCATCATATATATACAATATCTATAATGTTAGGTGGGATATTGAGTTCTTGTTCAAAAGCCTTCGCAACACCTGTGAGCAGGATGCCAGTTATATGCAAGACGATACCAGGTTTGAGGCGTGGACATTCTTTGGTCACATCACCATCTCTGTTGCTTGCAGAATTCTGGCAAAACTCAGGGAAAAGGATATGCGCAAAAGCTGGTCACTTGAGGCTTTGCTTGATCACCTTTCCAGAATTCATATTGTCAAAATTGCCGATGAGTGGTGTATTGCCGAAACAACAAAAAAGACCAAAGATCTTGTCGCAGACCTTGGTTTTCATTTGGAGTTGAATCAGACCTGATACCTAAACATGGGACGATAATGGTTTATCTCGATAAGTGGGTCCCCATTTTTTCAAGTTTGTCGAGCTGAATCTGCGAGCCGTGTAGATACATGTGTCCATCCGAGATTGCCAATGGGGCTATAAAACTTCTTTTTCTTTGAGCAACATCATGATCTCCTCTGTTACTGCTTTTACCCGTGCAATAGAGTCTCGAAATGCATTTGCTTCATCTTCTTCAATATGAATGGCAACCGGATGAACACCTTGTTTATGAATGAGGACAGGGATGCCAATACATACACCTCCCATGCCATTTATCTCCCGACTGACATAGGCAGATAGCGTAAGAATACGGTTCTCATTCCCTAAGATCACACGAACAATCGTTGCAATCGCTTCGCCAGGTCCCCACTCCGTTGCGCCACGTCCTTCAATGATCATCTGCCCTGTTTTTTTTACGGTCTCAAGTAAAAAAGGGAGATTTGGAGCTTCGAACTCATAAAAATGAGAAAGTTGAATTCCCCCAATCGTTGTTGCAGACCAGAGAGGAACCATACTTTCTCCATGTTCACCAATAATACGCGTATGAACCTCGCTCACATGCACCTGATAATGATCCGCAATAAGAGATTTTAACCGCATCGAGTCAAGATGTGTGCCAAGCCCAAAGACATGATGGGGATCCTTTCCAGAAGAGGCAAGAGCAACCGATGTCATGACATCAACAGGGTTTGATACCACCATAATCAAGGCTTTTGGAGCAACACACACGATCTCTTTTGCATATTGTGCCACGATCTCTGCGTTTTGATAGGCAAGATCAAGTCTATCTTGCCCTTGTTTTCGAGGCACACCAGCGGTAATAATAACAATTTTTGAATCAGCAAGGGACTCCGCTGCAGAGCTCCATGAGACTTTTGTTGGGATTCCAGTGGCTGCAAAGGAGTCAAGGAGATCTCGAGCAATGCTCTCAAGCATGGCTTGACTTGAAGATCTGCCAAAAAGCACAATTTCACGCACATTTGGAATCCGAGAGATGGCAAGGGCAGCATATCGTCCAACCGTTCCTGATGCACCGATAATGGAAACCTTGTACATGCATTAAAATATGCTCTATCCTTATTTAGCACTCCCACTTCTTTTTCTCTGCATGTTCTTGCATCTCTTTTCTTTCTAGGACGAAAGAATGATATCTTATTAATAAAAATAATAAAAAATATAATTAAAGTCTGAAATCACGAATCAACAGCAACAATGATTTATTCGGAGATAACTCACCTCTCCGGATAAGGCGGTTATTATATTTACTCTCATCACTATAATCTATATACAGGTCTTCCCACTCGGCATTTTGACCTTATTACTAGATGGGAAGCCCCAGAATTTTATTCTGTCGAATAGATTTTTTCATCTCTGTAATACAAGATGATGGAAAAATATATAAAAAATGGAAAGGAGTTATAGTAAATGGGATTTATTAAAGCATTTGGAGGAGCAATCGAAGGAGCAATCGGTGGAATGCTTGCTGATCAATGGAAGGACTTTCTTGTACCAAGACCAGATATAACTGCCACAACAGCCATTTCTGCAGCTATAACACAAGGAACAAATGCCATGCGCGGATCTAATACCGAAGGTTCTGCAAATATTATTACAAATGGAAGTAAAATCATAGTTCCTGAAGGTACGGCACTGGTGACATTACAAGAGGGTGCCATTACTGGTTTTATTAGTGAAGCTGGTGGATTTGAATACACTTCTGATGATATTAACTCTAAATCAGTATTCACTGGAGGTGGCTTACTCGCGGCTACCATTACACAATCCTGGGAACGTTTTCAATTCGGGGGTCAGCCCGGAGCACAACACTTAGCATTTTATGTTAATTTGAAAGAAATTCCCAATAATCGTTTTGGCACGCAATCCGAGATCTACTGGGATGATGCATATCTTGGAGCACAAGTCGGTGCCATCACGAGAGGTACCTATACATTAAAAATAGTTGACCCTATATTATTTATTAAAAACTTTGTACCTATTCAGTATCTCCAATCCGGCGGTCCATTATTTGATTTCTCCGATATGGATAATGACGCTGGCGCACAGTTGTTCAATGAAGTAGTAAGCAGCCTGTCTGGAGCGTTTTCGCATTATACCAATGACCCCAGCAAAGGTAATCGAATATCCAAAATTCAAGGCGATCAGATTGGTTTTGCTCAATCACTATCATATGTAGTGGAAAATGACTATCAATGGAAAAGCGCTCGTGGTCTGGAAATAATAAAAGTTGCCATCCAAGCAATTGAGTATGATGCCACTACGAAAGCCCTCTTAAGTGATGTTCAAAAAGCAGATGCTCTCTCAGGAGCTCGTGGAAATTCCTTTATGCAACAATCAGTTGCTCGCGGCATGCAAGCAGCCGGAGAAAACCCGGGTAGTGGTGGAATGGGCATGGCCTTTATGGGAATGGGGATGAATGCAGCCGGTGGTGTTATGGGTGGAATGCAGCAGCCTGCACAAGGAACTCCGCAAGCAGAAACTATTCAGCAAAAACCCCTGCAAAATGCCCAAACAGAGCAGCAAGCCACACAAGAAGCAGAAGATCCTTATGAAAAGCTCGTTCGGCTGAAGCAATTACTTGACCAGGGTGTGATATCACAAGAAGAGTTTGATGCCGTAAAAGCGAAAGTATTAGGGGTATAAAGCTGTGCAAGATGACAATATGCATGATCCATCACGAGATGGTAGTACTCCACCCATTCCTTCAACAACTGTGCAAGATGAACATAGAGATGAGCTATCACAAGATGATACTGCTCCACCCATTATCCACATAGATCTCGATGCAGTAGGTGGACAAAGTAAATGTCCCAGATGTGGATCTACTGATATTTCGCTCAATAGCAATACTGGACTTTTGCGCTGCAATTTTTGCAGATATGAGTTTGAATCAGAAAAAGTGAATGAGCAGATTGCAGATATATATGATTTAAAAGAGGAAATAATAGGCTCTGGAGCTTCAGATATCATTGCTGACACTGAGGATATTCTCACTTTTAAATGTAGTAGCTGCGGAGCTGAAGTAGTAATCGATACCAATGAAGCCCCCCAAGCACGTTGTCATTGGTGTAGAAATACCTTGTCAATCAATCAACAGATCCCAAATGGTAGTATACCGGATATGGTATTACCATTTAAGCTCACCAAAAGCCAGGCTCAAACAGAGATTGAAGCCTTTGTCAGCAAAAGAAAGTTTTTCGCTCATCCGAAATTCAAGAAAGAGTTCTGCACGAATAATATCATGGGTGTGTATTTGCCATATATGGTTATTGATATGAATGCACATGCGAATTTTGCTGGGCAAGGTGAGCGTTTCGTGCGAAGCTATACAAGAGGGAGTGGAAAAACAAAAAACACCTATTATGATGCTGATCTGTATGAGGTTGAGCGTGAATTTGATCTCATTATCGATGACTTAACCATTGAATCAAGTACCGATAAGTTACAGCATGGAGCAGATGATAAAACAACCAATGTCATCAATGCTATTCTGCCCTTTGATACAGAGAATTGTGTCAAATGGGATGCTAATTTCTTAAGGGGTTATACTTCAGAGAAGCGTGATACCAATATTAGCCAGCTGCAGGATTTTGTTTATACACAAGCCAAAGATATTGCCAGGCATAAAGCAAATGATGTTTTAGGTGAATATAACCGAGGTGTGTGTTGGTCAAAAGAAGAATTAGATATGAAAGGCAGTCAATGGAAAGCGGCATATTTACCCATTTGGTTATATAGTTATCAACAAGTAAAAAGTGAGAAGAAAAAGATTTTGCATTATGTGGCGGTAAATGCCAGAACAAAAGAAACTATGGGTAGTGTGCCCATACATCTCTCCAAATTGCTATTTGTGTCACTTTTGGTAGAAATATTTGGCGTGTCTTTAGCATTCCTTTTTGATGCTGAGTATAGCTGGGTGTTTGCCCTTTCTGGCGTTGGATTTTACTTGTTTTTCTACACCCAATATCGCAGTACTGGTGCCAGGCACAAACATGAAGTAGAAACGAAGGCATCCATCAGTAATGTGCGCAAGGTGGACAATCTGATTAGACGACTGACTGGGCTTTCAAATTCAAAAATGAGAGGTGCTAATAATTTAGATGTTGGTTATAAAGTCGCTGACAATGATATTGTGGGTAAGCTGGTAGAGCAAACCCCTATTTCTGATTTTTTGAAATTTAAATAAAATATCAGTAATAACTCATCCCCTCATCCTTTGAAACAGATAAGATAATGATTGAAATTAAACCGTAGTTCCCTATTGGACACTCTATCCACGAGCGATAATAACATCTATGCGAAATTCAGAGGCGATGTGCGCTTGAAACCTCTCCTGTGGATCGGATGTAATATTCTACCTACATGACATTTTCACGTGCTCGCAAAATATATAAATATTTTTCAAAATCTACATGTCATTTTCAAAAATATTTATATATTTTGCGAGCACATGAAATTGTCATGTAGGTAGAATATTACATCCGATCCACAGGAGAGGTTTCAAGCGCACATCGCCTCTGAATTTCG
>JAITWW010000038.1 GCA_031285085.1 Candidatus Methanofilum arcanum | reverse complement strand
TAAATATTTCTCCAATTGACAATTGTTAAATAAAATGGAGACATACGGCTCCTTAGATATAGTACCTCATACAGGATCCTTTATGAGGTACTCTTTTCACAAATGTTCTGAACTTATTTTGCAAAAAAAAGAACAAACCATCCATTATTCTCCATTTTGTTGCCTAACTATTGTAAGAATTCTGACATGAAAATAAAAAACAAAAATGCGCGCTTTCGCAACTTAAAATCTTTAAAACACACTTTCACTTCCAAGCAAAATTAGGGGGTTATTTTTATGAAAATAATAGGCATCAAAATCATCTTCGAGAGTGCTTACCATAGATCGCAAACACTCTTTCTTGAACCCTCGTCAGGCACACTGCGAGGACGTGCCTCCCATGAGTCATCCTCCTATGTTGGATGGTTTGAGAGGGATCAAACACCCGTACTTGAGAATAACTAGGGGACGGGTGTGAATAAAGAAAAGAAGGTTTAAATGGGAACGAACACAAGGGTATCGAAACACAAAGGGCATAAAATACGCAACTGAACACCCTTACCAGATACTAATTATACATTCTGGACCAATCATAAATTGATACATACAATAGATAAACTGGGGAGGTAATCATTGTGCAAAACAACAGATACTATGCAGTAGCGTTATGCATCATTCTCATCCTATCTGGGTGGGTGGGAGCAGAAGAAACAGCGCGTGAGGTTAACGAAGATGGTGTGCCATATGTTGGTCAATTACTCATCAAATACAGAACAGATACAGGAGTGAATCTTACTGAAATAGAAGATTTCACAGATATTGTCCTAGATCTGGAGCGAGGATCCCATGCAGGCAACCAATCAATAGGAGATGTGAGTTTTCTCATGGAAGAAGATCTCTCAAATATTGTTCCAGGCTTGGTGGTTGTATCTGTGTACAGCGAAATCCCATTCGATGACGTGATTGCATTACTTGAAGGCTCTCCATTTATTGAATACGTAGAGCTAAACTATGAGATCTCCCTAGGATCCACAGAGCAACTATGATTGCAGCTGAACAATTGATTCAAGGAAAAGGAGACTCACTTTTTTTGCGATGATGAAGAACTGAGGTTCATCCATGGGACCCTGTGTTGCCTGGCTCCACACGAAGAGAGGATATGCCTCACAAAAATATATTTTTTAAAAATTTCAAAACAGAGTGCTTATAATCTATAGAAGCCCTCTCCGTTCTTCAGAAAAGAGTAGATCTTATTTTATACACATCAATGTATGAATACGCTATGAAGACGACATATAATCTCGTCTAGTGGTTTCAACATGAGTCCCACGAGAATCCCCATCTCCTCATTGCTATATACCTTTCCTTGCGTTCTCAACAGTGTATCAGCAGTCAGCTCAATCCCCCTATCTCTTGTAGGAGAGTCCACCTGAGCACCTGTGACCCAAACTTTGATGAGTGGATTCATGTGGTCTATTCCTAAAGCATTTGCCACTGTTTCCATATGTTTTTCACTATATATCTGTGTCTTTGTTCCTTGTGAGTATGGTAGTGGATTGACATATGCAGCAGAAGCAAAATTAGCAACGCATACCAGAAGAATAATACAAATGAATAATTTTCTCATTTCACAACCTCTTGCACGACATACCCCCCCAGGTACCTTTGTGCGTTAAAACTTCACTCTTTTTGTGTATTTAACACTATTTCTCCAAACACCATCTCCTTTATTTACATGTTACGATCAAAAAAAATAATGTAGGCACCCTTATCTAAAATACCTTGCAATGCATACCTATGAGGATAAAAAGAGGAAAATGGAGACATTTTCTAGTATATATTTTATCTCATTTCTTTCCAGAGAAATTGAAGATTTTAAGAGGTACAACTACACAAAAACAGTTTTTACATGAACGTACCTGACACTCTCTGAAAACTGAAGGACAATACTTTTTTAAAAACACCATAAAACTTTCGATCCATATAGTTTATGAAAAATATCTATTGAACACACGGTATACACTGATTGTAACTCTCATATACCATCTTACGATAAAAATCACCAGTACATGGTCTCCTCATCATACATGAGAAACAGTATGTACTATACAAATAGTTTCTAAGCACGAAACATCAATACACATACAAAAAGAGTTCATTTTCATGGTGAATAGAAAAAAGCGCAGAAAAAACGAGCTCCGGTACATAATCAATCCTTTTCACGTATCACAAGTATCAACAGCAACGATGACATGTTTTGAGTCGAAAAGGTCGGCTCAACAATCTTGCATCTGTGCTTCTTTGAGAGGTGGAGGGTTAGATATACAAAAGTAGCATGTAACCACTGCCTCAAAGGATATCTTTGCATGCTTGAAAGAGATAGAGGCGTTTACATGTGAGTCTCTTTATCGAGATGTATGTTATGCTTGTTGCGGTTACAAAAATGAGTATGATATTTGATAGGAGTTACGCAGAACTGCACTATCGTAACTGTTTTATGTTTACAAAAATTTAAATCCAGTTTCTTTTTGCGTAACTTCCATTTGATATTCAGGGAGACTTCCCTATGATATCTCCCAGCTCAGTTACCACCACAATCCAACAGGGAATGCGAGAGAGGTTGAACCAACAGAATAGTACCTCGTCATACTCAGCGAATAATATGACCTTGATCCTATTGTTGTGGCTGGGAAACAGATCTCACAGGTGTTCCAGTTTACATACGCTGGCGTTGAATACTGCACAACTGGAGTAGTATACTGCCAGACCGGAGTGCTATAATACGACCAGGTTGGTTGCCAGGACTGACCCCAGAACCAATGATAATCCGCGGATGGGTAACTCCAAGATGGATAACTCCAGGATGGATAGCTCCAAGAAGGATTGTTATGATGCCAGGCTGGAGTGGAATATTGTCCGTATTGCCCGAATCCACCATTATGGTTTCCACGCTGCTGACCCCAGTCATCAGCAACAGCCCCTATTATACATAGACATAGTGATATTATAATGAAAACGAATGACCATCTCTTTGACATTGGTTATGCACCTCCTTTTGATACTACCTGAAGGAAAAACACTCATGTGTACTATTTCATGTAATGAGAATGAGGAAAAGATCTCCCTACATCTCTCAGGTAGTCATATAGGTTTATACACATACTATCTCTCCCTCTATCTAATATCTTTCTCTTCCTTGAGATTGGCTTTGTTTTCTTTATTTTACATTCTGGAAAACATTGTTTATGTTTTGGAGTTTGATCTTTGGCAAGCATATGAGAACCAGACTCAGCTGTTACACAAAATCCAAGTACTAAAAACACCGTTGAAAGGGCTTTGAGGAGTGGTTTGGTGTATTCAACTTGCATAATGTAACTCTCAGTATGAAATGATTGAATTATGCCTACAAACTATCAAAGTAACCTAACTGGTGCAGTGGGAAATGGAACGGTTTTTTTTCAAAAACAGTACCAAAGCAAATGGCATTCATTCATGCAGGCTGTACTTGACAGACAACAGCTGTAAATGGCGTGTGTTGGAACATGACCTCTCTCTATTCTAAGATGCATAGTTTGTATCATCACAGCAGATTGAATAGGCTCTGGGCGTGTGTCTTACAAGTGATTTTAAAAAACCAAGCTGGAATGAATGTTGCTTCAAGTTATGGCAAAAATAGAGTGAGTAGTTATATTTTTTTGACGGTCCGATCCATGTCTGAACATCTGAGCCTACATTGCCACGTGAACTATTCCTAACATGAACCCGTGATAGGCGTCATGATGGCTTAGTACAATGGCTTCCACAATGGAAATGACTGTGCAGCTGCATCTAGATTTTTAAAAAGATTCAAATCCAATGCATAATGCCTTATTACGCCAAACATGTAATAATTTCTTGCGCCGCCCTGTCCGATTAGTCCTCCAAATACTCCACCTAGATACCAGAATGGTTTGCTTTTGTCACTGGATAAAATGCTTTTTACTCCAAATGGAGAGGCTTGATGAGCAGGCGAGAGGGACTGCTGAGCAAATGGATTCGATTGCCCACTGGATATACCACTCTGTTGCCCGAATGGATTTGGTTGCCCACTGGATACCCCGCTCTGTTGTCCAAATGGAGCGGTTTGGTGATCAGGCGAGAGAGACTGTTGTCCGAATGGATTTGGTTGCCCACTGGATACCCCGCTCTGCTGTCCAAATGGAGCGGCTTGATGCGCAGGTGAGAGGGACTGTTGCCCGAATGGAACGGTTTGCCCACTGGGTACCCCACTCTGTTGTCCAAATGGAGCAGCTTGATGAGCAGGTGAGAGGGACTGCTGACCAAAGGGGTTGGCCTCAGCAACACAACTTACTGCTATTAGTAACACTATGAATATGACTGACCATCTCATGACTTTTTCCTCCTTTTTGCATTACTTGGATGAAGATCCAAAACGCCTGGTACCATAGAGAGTATGCGAGCTTTTTAGGCTCTTTCCTTCCCAAAATCAGGCGTTCAAGTAAGTAATGTATATATATTAATTCTCATCTAATTAATATCTTCTCTATGATTTTTTCATAGTTTCGTGACTGCGTAGGAGTTTCTGAGATTGAATGATAGAAAATAACGGTAAAAAGAGAAAGTGAGAGCAATGCTCGATGTATACCCTGCACAGGACTCTTGCCAGCACCAAGGATATGTTACATCTGTTAAGAAGCCCTCTGTTGTTTCATTGATTAGAGTGGAAAAATTGACTTATTGCATACAGTGTTGACTACTAAAGCTATGCCCATATAAAGGGCAAGAAGTCCAGTAATAATTCCTGCATATCCTCCAAGAGTTGTAAGCAGCGGTATGCCAAGTAAAGCTCCAAAAGTCAATAAAACGAACAGCAGGACCAAGAAAGCCAATATTGCGAGTAGAAGTTTATCTCCCAGATGCAGTCCACAGATCAAAAGACAAAGTGCAAGCAGGGTCCATACGAAGAGAAATGCTCCTAGCTCAATCGCGGTTGGGGCGGCAGCTAGTCCCATTGCTGGCAAAACTAAGATAGCTGCAAATGAAAACCAGAAGAATCCAAAACCTCCAAAAGTAATAAATCCAAAGAGATTGTTCTTTGTCCACTCAAGCAGTCCAACAATAACGAGGGCAAAACCCCCACAAAACACTGCCATTGCAATAATAGGACTGCTCACACCGATAAGACCTGCATTAGCAAGGCTTAGCAAAATTGTTACCAATCCAAAAGTACACAAGCCAAGTATTGTTGGACTTGGGGTTTCATTTTGTGTCATAACATAACCTACCTATAAATTTCAGTACCTATCCACGACCCCAACTCTTGTCATTGGCTTATGTGTTTGCCAAATTTTCAAGGTTTAAAAGACCATCTCCTCATTTTCTGTCCAATGTCGTCAACTTAAAAAATAACAAAATACAATGGTTAAATTGACATTTAACAATGTTTTTTGCCATTATCGAATCTAGCCACCAGAAAGACAGATCTTGAGTATCCTCCTAACGAGGCAGTTGAAGCCAAAACCGTGGAAAAAGAAAACATCATCCATTTAAACTCATGCACAAATATCCAATGAAATTTGTTTTTAAGTGTAATGACACAAATTTTTCTTAAGTTGACGCCATTGATTTCCTGTCTGTCAGCAGGCTTGTTTCTTTTCAACGTGCAAGGGGGGTGAATAACAACTCTTTGTTTCTCTTCTATTTATGTGATACGTTTTAACTCCCATCTCATCCTCATCACCTCATATAACTTCATCTCTCTGTTCCTCTCTTTTTACAAAACACCCCATAAAAATATCTCTAAATTGAAACTTATTTATAAATCACGCAAAAATCAAGACAATAGATTCCATGCAAACAGACTTACCTTTGCAGATGCAAAAAAACCACTTTGTGACCTTAAACACATCTCATTACGTAATATGCATTAAAAAGAAGGTATACAGGTTGGGTCAAAATAAGGGATTTTGGATTGAGAGATGAAATTTTCCAGTGTTTTTTCCTGCGAATCAAAACCGAGCCAAAATGGAAGAGATTTTGGTTTTAAAACGCCAAAAAGTATTTATTCCGCCGATTTAATTTTATTTATTATCTCTATTTAAAGTTTCGGAATTATTACAAAGACACAAGGCGAAAAGGTACATTACTATGGCAATTCACCCAATTGAGTTTCGTTACGGCACAAAAAAAATGAGACATGTCTGGAGTGAGGAACATCGCCTGTGGCGTATTGTTGATACAGAGATTGCACTTGCAAAGGCTGAGGCCATGCATGGCATGATTCCAAAGGAAGATGCAGATACGATCTCAAACAAAGCACATGATGTCTCTCTTGATCGCGTAAAAGAGATCGAGGCTGAGATCAGCCATGATATGATGGCGATTGTCTCTGCTATCTCAGAGGTCTGCTCTGAGGCTGGCAGATGGGTGCATTATGGAGCAACATCAAATGATATTTTGGATACTGCAACTGGTCTCCAGCTCGCAGATGCATTGGATCTCATTGAGGAGAAGTTGTTTCTCTTACTTGAGGCACTGCTCATGCGTGCACAGAGCACGAAGCATCTTGTGTGTATTGCACGAACTCATGGGCAGCATGGCGTTCCAACAACATATGGTCTTCGTTTTGCAATTTGGGCGAGTGAGATCGGAAGACACATTGATAGATTGCATGAGATGAGGCCAAGGGTCTGTGTTGGACAGTTGACTGGTGCGGTTGGAACACAGGCAGCACTTGGAAAAATTGGCCAAAAGATTCAGGCATCCATGATGGAGCATCTTTCTCTTATCCCTGTTGCGGTATCAAATCAGGTAATTCAGCGGGATAGATATGCAGAGTATTTCTTCCTGCTTGCAAACATCGCAACAACACTTGATAAGATTGGCATTGAGATTCGATCATTGCAAAGAACTGAGATTGGTGAGGTTGAAGAGGCATTTGGAAAAAAACAGGTTGGTTCATCGACCATGCCTCACAAACGTAACCCAATTAAATCTGAACAGGTGTGTGGCCTTGCGAGGATTGTGAGGAGTGCTGTTGAGCCAGCGTTTCAAAATAATACCCTTTGGGATGAGCGAGATCTGACGAACTCTTCCTGTGAGCGGGTGCTGTTTCCAGAAGCCTCTATTTTATGCGATCACATTCTTGCTGTCATGATAACAGTCATTGAGAACTTACATATCAAAGAAGATCGGGTTTTAGAGAACCTCTCCATGCTCCATGGGATAAATATGGCTGAGGCTGTGATGATTGAGCTGACAAAACGGGGGATGAGTAGGCAGATTGCTCATGAGGTCATCAGAACTGCAAGTATGGATGCCCTTGCTCTGAAAAAACCTCTTGCTGAGATCTTGGCTGAAGAACCAGAGGTTACGGCATTGGTATCAAAAGATGAAATTGAGGCATTACTTGACTCACAGAACTATATTGGAACAGCTGTGGAGCAGGTTGAGTTGGTTGTTCTTAGCCTTGGAAAGATGAAACCCATATAATTTTTTTGCATCGAAGAGTTCATATGGTAATAGTAATAATTTTATGAGGCGCGAGGGTTGCCAAGCCAGGTCAAAGGCGATAGGTTCAGGGCCTATTCTCGTAGGGGTTCGAGCGTTCAAATCGCTCCCCTCGCATCTCTTTTCTGATAATGTTCGTGTTTTTTTTGTTTTCGGGTTTTTGCCAGAGAAAAAAAAGCTTATTTCCAACGAATGGGTGTGTATGTTCGTATATATTCGTTCTTTTCATCTCCTTTATATATCCCCTGCCCATTTCTTCTCTCTATTTGGATAAAATTCGCATATACTCTGCCATTCAATACCCACAAGTATATTAAGAAACGATACTTATATGTGGAAGATTGAGTGCATATCTTCGTGACACCAGAATGAAACAACTGGTTTTGGTAGGAGTTTTTTTTCTCCTCCTCCTTTGCACCGCACAATATGGGAAAGCGGACTACCTCCCAAATTCAACAGTTGAAACGCAACAGCTTCGTGTTTATACCGTCATTGATACAGTTGGGGTTGTTATGGAAAAAACGACTATGAGTTGGGATGTGAGCACGGGAGGACTGAATGATGGGCTTATGTACGGAGAGCGCTATGGATCGGCTACGGTAAGCGATTCGATCATGACAAATGGTGGTCGTTTCCGTGAAACCAGGACACTTGATCTCTCTACCGCCATGCAATCTGCTGCTGTACCCAACCTAGATCAAACCAGAGTTATCACCTATGAAAGTGAAGGTGGTAGTCATATGTTCATGGATGAAGCAATATCAATTGCTCTGTCTGGAAGCGTAAGCAGCAGTGAAGAAGCAGCACTTACCTGCGTATTCAGCACACCACGTTCTAATGGAGTACCAGCCTTTAGCAATAGAGCATCTGCAAAGAGCTCACTTCGCAGTGTTACCTCAGCAGCTATCACCACGAGCAGTTCTGCACGTATTACAGGGACCGATGCATCAGTCCCAGCGGCTCTTGCATATGAGATTAGTGTTATGCCTACATCAGAGTCAGAAACTGGGTACGCAAATGCAATGATATCAACCCTCTTTACAACCTCGGTAAAGGAAGGACGTGAAACA
Source organism: Candidatus Methanofilum arcanum (assembly GCA_031285085.1). Classification (GTDB taxonomy): domain Archaea; phylum Halobacteriota; class Methanomicrobia; order Methanomicrobiales; family Methanospirillaceae; genus Methanofilum; species Methanofilum arcanum. Next base: position 13,980 of record JAITWW010000038.1, on the reverse strand, counting down.
GATATAAATTCAGATCTCTGGGATCAAGTAGCATTAGATATGGAATTTTCGAGTGCAGCAGCAGCTTCGGGTTATATTACAACCTTTGCAAAATCGTTTGTGTATAACTCCGGGTTGAAACTCTCCTCCTCATAGATTTTTCTTCTCTGTGCTGGATGCAAGAATTTGGTTCGCTGGAGTGATCCCTCTCATAATTTGAAAGATTGAACTCGCCACTTCTGACGTATCCATCTACAGGGGTAGGTTGATGGTCTGATTGAATTGTGGGTTTGATGGTTGGTTGGTTTGTAGGTTGACTGAATAATAGATTAGTTTGTAGATTAGTTTGTAGATTGGTTTATAGATTGGTTAAGTAGTTGATTGGTATGGTTGGTATGGTTGGTAATTTGTATGCCAGCTTATCTGTAAAAATGTTGAGATGTTTTGAGAAAAGATCCAGATCAATACTCCAATACTCAGGGATATCAAGAAGTGGGATTCATAAAGCTCTGCTATCAACTCCTACTGAGAAAGAAAAAGAGTGAAAGAAGGAAGATTTAAGATTAACTTGGAGAATCACTACTATGACACCCACAATTGTTATTGCTCCCGGAGATGGAATTGGAAAGGAAGTCATTCCTATTGCTTTGAAAGCAATTGAAACCTTGCACCCTGATTGGACATATATTCCTGTAGAACTTGGATATGAATGCTATCAAAAGACGGGGAGTTCCCTTTCAGATGAAGTTTTCCAGATAATGAGAGAGAGTGATGCTATCCTGTTTGGAGCAGTTACCACTCCTCCAACAAAGGAATATCAAAGTGTTCTCTTGCGAATCAGAAAAGAACTTGATCTGTATGCAAATCTTCGACCAATTCAGGCACCAAATGTCGATATTTTAATAGTTCGAGAAAATACTGAGGGACTCTATTCTGGGATTGAATGGATAGAAAAAGATAGGGCTTGCACGGTTCGTGTTGTATCTGAAACTGGTACGAGAAGGATTATTCGGTATGCTCTAGAACTCACAAAAAAAAGAAATGGTCATCTGACAATCGGGACAAAAGCAAATGTTCTTGCATCTGATGCATATTTCTATGAAATCGCAGTTGATGAGATTTCAAAATATCCACATCCGATCCCTTATACCATGAAGTACATTGATCTTTTAGTTCTCGATGTTATTGCGAACCAAGCGCGATATGACGTCATTGTCACAACAAATATTTTTGGGGACATTCTCTCAGATGCTGCTGCATATCTTTGTGGTGGACTTGGAATGCTACCTTCTGCTAATATTGGGGTATATCATGCATTCTTTGAACCCGTTCATGGAAGTGCTCCAGACATTGCCGGAACAAATACTGCAAATCCTGTTGGAGCGATACGAAGTGCTGCTCTTTTACTGCAACATCTTGGAGACTCAGATGGTGCCGCATCTCTTGAGACAGCCATTCAAAATACATGGGCAGCAGGGATAAAGACCAAGGACCTTTTTGGCACTGCGTCAACAACTGAATTTTCGGATGTATTTCTCAGTCAACTCCGAAGACTTATATGATTGCAGTGCCTCAATATCCGAAATAAATTATAATACTCTTCTTTCTCCTTCAAATTAGGGTTTTACATGGAGATCTTTTTTACGAAGGCCATTTTTCTTTGCCTGTAAAACCCACCCAAGGTTTCCCATGTGTATATAGAAGAATTTTGGAAAGTTTGGGCTTATGTATATTGTATCTGCTGTCTCCAACTGGTCTATTACATCTGCCATTGTTCTTATCTTCTCTGCAAGTACTGCGTTTGGTCTCTGGTTCAAATCACCTGCATGAGCCTGTGCAAACATGGGACCAGCCCCAATGCCAAGTCCCATCCCCCACTCCAACTTTGCTTTATGACACCAATTTTTTAGAATCTCAAACACAACACGGGTATGCTCCCCCTCAAAAAATCCACAATTTACTATTACATAGATTTTTGGCTTATTCTCATGCATCTCTTTGAAAATTATCTCCCATTCTTGAAGAACAAAAAGAAAATGGGAAGGTACAGCATCGATATACAGAGGAAAACAGAGAACTAGGGCATCACACTCTACAAGATGGCTCTCCTCTTTTTGATTCCATCTTGCATCTTTAACGCGGAGATGAGAGATTTCATGTTCTGGGAGCATATTTGCGAGCACATGAGCAAAGCTCTCAGTGCTGTTTTTCCCATGCTTTGGACTTGCATGTACGATTCCTATTTTCATACACTATGTTCTCCAATATCGTATATTTCTCATAAAAATAAATGAACTCTGAAGAAAAATGAAAATTCTGTTTGTTCTTTGAAATAAGCTTCATTGCGGTATCGCGTTCATTCTCTGTAATCTCTTTTCCATAGAAATAAACAAATAATCTTGGGCTATTATGTGCACGTGGAAGGTGGCGCATTTCACCATCTTTTTCTTCAAATGTGGGAAGGAGCGATCCTAATGAACGATCAAAGACGTTTTTTATGAATGGACTATATCCTCCATACACACATCTGCTGATAACAATTATCTCCTTTGCTTGTGTAAACAGTTTCGCGATATGATTATATCCATCTTGTATCACACAAATACCTGGTGTTTTCACCCAGCAGTCAAAACAGCCGACACATGGTTTGATTTTCCCATTATTTGAGAGGACAATATCATCGCTCTTTATTTTTTTGAACTGTTCTTTGAACTCTTCATCCGTCCCATCGTGAACAAATAATCTCATATATTTCCCTGTTTCAAAACTATTCTAGAGGAGTACTGATTGCCATCCTTTTTATAAATACTGTTTTTGCAATATGCAAAGAATAAAGGAATAGAAGAATAGAAGATACAGACGCAAGAAGACAAAAAGAGGAGTTTGATCATTATGGAGATTCGAGAGATATATCAAGATGAATTACCAAAGTTGCTTGCTCTCTATACACATCTACATGATAATACCATGCCTGTTATCGATGATAGGATCACCACCTTATGGAATCGAATTATCTCTGATGCAGATCATCACATTATCATTGGCATAAAAGACACGGAGATCATCTCATCATGTGTTTTACTTATTATTCCGAATCTGACACATGAGCAAAGACCATATGCAGTAATCGAAAATGTGGTGACACATACCCACCACAGAAATAAAGGCTATGCAACAAAGGTTCTTACCTTTGCCCGTGAGATTGCTACTCGGAAAAACTGCTATAAGATAATGCTTATGACCGGCTCAAAAGATGAGAGTGTACTTCGATTTTATGAAAATGCAGGATACAATAAAGAAGATAAAACTGCGTTTATTCAGTGGTTATAGATGGATCAGGAGGTATCAACACATGACTTGTGGAGCAACCCTGGGCGGGTGGTGAAGACCTGCTTTTGCCATATCACCGAACACAAATCCTCCGAACAACCCTGTGACGGTGTGGTTTTGCCAATGGCGAGACTTGCATACCTGGATGGCTTTTACTACATTTTTGTGCAAAAGATTTTGGGAATTATATCAAGCAGATCTGTTGCCATGAGTCCTATGCCTCGTGATTTTTCAACCTCCTCACCAGCAGATCCAATAATCCAAGCTGCAAGGGAAGCTGCATGGTATCCAGAGAGATAACAAAGCAGAGCACCGCACACACCTGCAAGTACGTCCCCTGTTCCTCCAACTGTCATTGCAGGAGTTCCTGTTTGATTAAACCGAATATTCTGAGCATCTGAGATGATATCTATCGCTCCTTTCAGCAGCATGGTACCTGATTGGCCTGACCCTGACTGGATGATCTTTTTTGTCTCTTCTAAAACCAATGCAGCCCGCCTTGCTAACTCCTCCCCTTGAGACTCTGGAACTGATGCAGCTCCTGTGAGTCTCAAAAACTCTCCTGCATGTGGGGTCCATACCGTCTCTTCCTTTCCGAGAAATGGTTTTTGCAATGCATCAGCATCACATACAATCCTTTTTGATGATTGGATAATCTCAGCAAGAACTGATATTGGTGTCTCTTTTCCGAGTCCATTTCCACAGATAACGACATCAGCAGCGTTGATATGATCCAAAAGGTACGGGAGATCTGAAGCATCAATATATGGCCCTTGCGATGGAATCCAGATAATGTCCATGTGATGTGATGGAACTGGGGAGTATACTGTCACGAGATCTGCCCCTGCTCGAAGGGCAGCCAAAGCCGTCAGATATGGAGCTCCCTGATATGGCCCACCACCAATGATGAGGACTTTTCCTCCATCTCCCTTATGTGCAGCAGGCAAGCGTTGTGGAAGGCGAAGGAGATCCGCAGGACCAACTGCAATCTCTGCAAGAAGGGGAATTCCAATAGATATTGGATAAGCATCCTCTTTTTTTCGACGGTGGAATGCAATCGTCAGATCTGCTTTGATACCTGGTGTCTCGACATCGATAGAGAGGATGGGGATATCACTCCAGAGATCATGTATCTTTTCAACAAGTGTATGATATGGCTCATGGAGATCTGTTCGTCCTCCTGTGCCGAGAAGAGCATCGATGATGAGATCTGGTGTATCGATGGTAGAAAGGACAGTGTGAACCGATGAGAGTTCCTCTGCACGGATAGGAATGAGGCGAACAGCGGAGTTAAGAAGATGATCCAGCTGATGAACGGTCTGATAACTTGCTTCAGGAGTGCGGTGATAGATGACTGTGACATCCATGTACATACACAGATGCCTTGCTACAACCATCCCATCCCCACCGTTATTTCCTTTTCCACAGAGAATAAGGACGTGATGTGTATCTGGATAGCGCTGCAAAACAATGTGTGCAATACCTGTTCCTGCTGATTCCATGAGTTCTTCTGGGGATACCCCTCTTGCAAATGTATTTTTCTCGATGATCTGCATCTCAAGTTGGGATATTATATCATGGCTCTGGTACTGACGAAGAAGAGGAAGGCAGGTTATTGGTTGCATATATGGTGTTCTCCAACTGAAATGAAAAATGTAATGGTATCAACTGCATTGAATAAGAGATAGGGATCGCAGTTTTTGAAAATAAAACTTAGATCCCTGTGATTAGTTTATTATTCATGTGAGTGAAATATGATTGGAGAAATGTATGTCTACGCATAATGAATCCCAAAGTACAGAGAGATCTTTCGCATCATTTGAAGAGGTTGTCACATTTCATGGTCATCTCTGTCTTGGCCTTGTCAGTGGGTATCAGATGGCAGTTGCCGCCATGAAGGCTCTTGACGTTTCAAGACCAGATGATGAAGAGTTAGTTGCAGTAGCAGAGTCAGATTCTTGTGCTGTTGATGCAGTTCAGATCGTGACTGGATGTACATCTGGGAAAGGAAATCTCATCATTCATGATCATGGAAAGCATGTCATCTCTTTTTATTCGCGAACAAAGCAAAAAGCGGTGCGTGTGGTAAGTAATCTTGATAAAATCAGATCAGAAGGTGAGCTTTTAACGATGTCAGAAGTTATCGGAGAACTTCGCACGAAAATTCGCTTGGGAGAAGCAACACCTGAGGAAGAAAAAGAACTCCAGAAGATAATGGCTGCAGCTGCTTATGAGATCCTTTCGTACCGTCCAGAGGATGTTGTTTCTATCCAGGAGATTCCTTTTGATCCGCCACAAGAAGCACAGATATTCCAGTCTATTGCCTGTGAGTCTTGTGGTGAGCTGGTTGCTGATGCAAAAACAAATCTCATTAATGGGAAGCGTGTTTGTGTACCCTGCAGAGAAAAACTGATGAAATAAGAAAAATGGAGGGGTTTGGTAGATTCATTTCAATTTCTTTTTTTGCACCTGCAGCGAAAAAAAGGGGTAAGTCTCTTTGTCTTTGCTTTACTGGATGCTATCCCAGAATGTCATATCAAAGACCTGGTTATCATCAACACGTTGTGTGAGGTACCCAAGGGCTTCTTGCATATCAACGTACTGCATAACAGATGGGTGCACAACATATGGGCTTGAAACCCATGCTCCATCCCAGACTTCAAGGGAACGTCTGATGACATCTTCCTCTTGTCCGGTGTATGCAGACATGATTGTTGCTGATTCTTCTGGGTGTTCAATGCTGTAATCCGTTCCAACCATGTGACCTTTGAGAAATGCAGCAACAACTTCTGGATGGTTTTGAATCATATTATCACTTGCAACAAGCACACAACATGCATGATCTGCCATCATCTCACCTGATTGTACGATGATACGACCGATTCCTGCATCAGTGATGGTAACAGGGCTTGGATGTGGCAAGAATACCGCATCAACTTTTCCGGCAAGCATTGCAGATGTGGCATCACCTGGACCCATGCCACTGATCTCAACCTCGGTGTCAGGGTTTATACCATGTGAGGAGAGCCAGTCACGAAGCATGGTGTCTTGAATTGTTCCTGCGGTGAATGTTGCGATACGAAGTCCTTTGAGATCCTCTGGAGATTCATATGGTGCATCATTTCGAAGTACGAGATCTGAGCCTTGTGTCTGCACACCTGCAATGATCTTTCCTCCAAGACCATTTGATACTGCGGTGATGAATGGTGGGGATCCAACATATGCAAAGTCAAGTTCTCCAGCCATCATTGCCTGCATCTCAGGTGCACCACTTCCAAACTGGTACTCAACAATGGAGGAGACTCCCGTGTTCTTGAGTTCATCCATATAGAATCCTTTGTCAAGAGCGGTGGTAAAAGCGATCTGGTGGGTTGATGGTTGATACCCTACGCGGAGGATCTGCTTATTTGCAGCTGCATCAGATGGAGCAACTGTGAGTTCTTTTGTTTCTTCTGTTTCTGATGTATCTGTGCATCCAGCAATGAACACAAAGCCAAGAATAAGCACACAGATGAGTGTTAAGAGATGTACATGCTTGTTCATCATATCACTTAGTATCTTGGAGCTTCATTCAATAAATAAATTCCTCTTTTAAAGATATTTTATCTATTTTTGGAACTTTTACTAATTTAATTATCTAATAGTGGCAAATGGAGGGTTTCTTTGTAATCTCTTTCTCCACTCATATCACCATAGAAATGCAGAGAGCCTATTGCTTAAATGATAAACATCAAGTGCTCCAAACGGCACATATGTATGAGTACTGTGACAAAAAAGATCCTGATCTCTGATGAATTAGCCAGTGAAGGGCTTGCAATATTAGATGGAAAAGCAGATGTTACGGTGAAGACCGGTTTATCTGAAGATGCTTTATGTGAGATTATTGGAGAGTTTGACGCCCTCCTTGTGAGATCTGGAACCCAGGTAACAAGTAAGATTATCGAGGCAGGTACGAATCTCAAGTTTATTGGGCGTGCTGGAGCAGGTGTCGATAATATCGATATGGATGCTGCAAGTAAGGCAGGTATTGTCGTTGCAAATGCACCAGAAGGAAACACCCTTGCAGCAACTGAGCACACTATGGCAATGATACTTTCATTATGCCGAAATATTCCTCAGGCCTGTGCCTCAATGCGTGCTGGTGAGTGGAAGCGTTCTAAGTTCATGGGTATGGAGCTCAATGAAAAAACTCTTGGTATTGTAGGGCTTGGACGTATCGGTCGTGAGGTTGGACGACGAGCAGCTTCGTTTAATATGCGTATTATCGGATATGATCCATTTATCAGTAAGGAAAAGGCTGCTGAGATGGGCATTGAAGGGATGTCCCTTGAGGAGTTGTTTACCCAGGCTGATATTATTACCGTCCACACTCCTTTGATGAAGGAGACCAAGCATCTTGTGAATGCTACTTCTATTCAGACCATGAAAGATGGTGTTTGCATTATTAACTGCGCACGTGGTGGTATCATTGATGAGCAGGCACTCGCAGATGCGGTTGCATCTGGAAAGGTTGGCGGAGCTGCGATAGATGTGTTTGAGGATGAGCCTCCAGCTGCAGACTGCCCCCTGCTGAAGCAGGATAAGATCATTACTACTCCTCATCTTGGTGCAAGTACAGTTGAGGCCCAGAAAAATGTTGCAATCTCTGTTGCAAAGCAGTGTCTTTCTGTGTTTGATGGTGGTGAGGCGAGTTCTGTTGTGAATGCTCCATTTATTCCGGCAGAACATCGTGAGACGATTACGCCGTTTTCAGATCTTGGAGAACGAATGGGAAAACTCCTGATTCAGATCGTGGATGGAAGTGTGCGTCGATGTGATGTTACCTATGGTGGAGAGCTGGTTGGCATTGGCTCTTCTACGAAGCATATTACTGCTATGATTCTCAAAGGGATGTTGGATCCTATTCTGGTTGGTCCTATTAATACCATTAATGCACCCATTATTGCAAAGGAACGTGGCATCATTGTTTCTGAAAAGGTGACTGAGGAGTCAAGTGGGTATCGAAATCTTATCTCAGTCACGCTGACAACAGATTCCGGTGAGCTTGAGATGCAAGGTTCTGTGCGGTATAAAGGAGAACTTGGCGGGCGTATTGTGTCAATTGCTGGGTATGGTATGGATATGATTCCTCAAGGGGATGTGATTATTTCAAGGCATCAGGATAAGCCTGGTGTTATTGGAAGGTTTGCAACACTTCTTGGTGAGCGTAGTATCAATATTGCTGGCATGCAGGTTGGACGATTAAAAGCGGGAGAAGAAGCTATTATGGTCCTGACCATTGATAGTGAGGTGTCTGAAGAGGATCTTTTGAAGATGCGTTCGTTCCCAGGTATTCGAACTGCACAATATGCAAAGATATGATTGGAATCTGATTCCTGCTTTATGAATATCTCTTTTCTTTTGATGCAGTGTTGTGAGTTGTGTGGTCAAGAATAAATCATTTTTGAGGCTTTTCAATAAGGGAATTAACTTTTCCTCACAGAGTAGAAATTTACAAAATAGAAGTATTAGTCTCTATATATTATGCTTATAAAGGAATTAACGAAAGACGATATGGCGTCTTTAGCTGATCTTTATTTTTTGTTTTGGAACGAAAGATCAGATGTGCAAAAAATGCAACAACAGTTTCCATTGATGTCGGAAAACTACATTCTCCTTGGCTGTTTTGAAAATGATAGATTAGTTGGTTCTGTTATGGGGGTCGTATGTATGGGGTTATATGGAAACTGTGAGTCGTTTTTAGTTGTCGAAGACATGGTAGTGGACAGTACCTACCGTAGGCGTGGCATTGGCAAAGCATTGTTTTTGGAGTTAGAAAAACGGGCTAAGATACGAAACTGCACCCAAGTTATTCTTGTGACAGATGCTGATCGATTAGATGCTTGTGGCTTTTATGAGTCAATTGGTTTTCACCCAGCAAAAAATAAAGGATATAAGAAAAAGCTATAACATAAGGGCACCTCTAAAAACCTCATGTGGTGTTTTGAATTTGTAATTCAAAGAACCATCTGTTTTTTGAGGTGCCCTTATCAAGATTTTTGGGAGAAACTTGACATTGCAAACATGATGGCTGCTCTGGAATTTGCTACAGATGAGGTTATTACAGAAAAAACCGAAGGGAAGAAAAATAAACATAAACAAACCACGAATGAAAGCCGCACCATCAATAAATTCTCCAAACGTTATAGTGAGTTGCTAAGCAACCCTGACAAAGATGGGCGTATGACCCTTTTTGAAGAGTTCATTGCTGATATCGCAAAGCGTCCTGTCGAAGTGAAGAAAAATCGCAAAAATGAACGAAAAGAGCCGAGAAAAGTAAAATTTTGCGATATATATAAATCATTTTTGCGATAATTCTGCGCTGTTCAAAAAGTGAATGAAAGGAGTTTTGGAAGGAAATGAGCGGAAGTTTTCCATCTTTTACCATTTTATTCACCAAGACACAAAATAAATCATCAATATTGTAAAAAATATTTAATTAATTTCTACTGAAAACAGGATCTGGAAAAAATAAGGGAAGGAAAAGGAGAACAACATCTCAAAAAGAACATTTTTATTATAATTTTATTATACTCGTCACCTTAAGTTGACGACATTGATTGAACAGGGTACATCTCGGACGTACCGCAGATTTAGCGATGTGCGTCACCTATTTTGAAATCGGACACATGATCGTGGAAAAGCAAATCCTGCATTAGTAATGCTGTAATGCTATTCACCGCTTACTTCTCCATTATGGCACTTGAAATCTCATCTACGTTTAGATGCTTAAAGTAGTTATGTCGCTCTTTCGTGTAATCTCCGCTACCCCTATCATATAGATGGAGAAAACTAATTGCACCTACCTCTCCCAATTCACGTACGAGTGCAGCGATACCCCGCTTCTGAAGTTCAATACTATCATATGTGTTATTTGTCTCACCCATTTTAAACCTCCATGAGCCAATCTACAGGATTCATTACTATAACTTTTGCATTCATTTTAACTGACATCTTGATGAAATCATCATCAATTGACAATAATATATCAACATGCAAACATTCTGCCATTGCGAGGTGCAAACTATCAAATGCTGCCAACCCCTGACTCTCAAAACTTTTCGCCCTAATTCGTACCTCATTAGATATACGCCCTCGCTCATTTGCAATCAAATACAGCAAAAAGGCTTTTTGCATCTTTTCAAATGAAGGGTTTGCATTCAGTTCGTATTCCAATATGTCACTTCCTACTAAAACACACGACCCTCGTTTACATCTTAGTAAAATTGTTCTTATTGCGTCAGTTTCGATGCGAATACGATCTTGGTATTGGTCATCCTCTGGTCAATTGAAGCAACAGGCATCCATATAAATTCTCAATGCTGCTCACCATGCTCGAAAGATTGAATATACACACCCAATTCTGTTTGTATATATAGTAAACTTTCCGTTTATAAGACTCCAGTTCCCATAATAATCATGCTGCATGTATCCACTTGTAAGCAGGTAGGTTTCGTTTGATCTATTTACACAAAAAATCAATATGATTAGCCTTCCTATCCTATCCCATAGCATGGTAAAAGAAAAGGAATCTACCCATTATGGAAGTTCGCGAGATACGTCAAGATGAGGTAAAAAAACTGCTATCTCTTGATGTTGTAATATATAGTTTCCTTAATCAATGTACGAATGCAGTCTTTTATATTGTATATTCATAAAATGAGATTAGGGAATCACTGATTCCCGTGTTCACTTCGAATGTCAGCTGAGCACATTACATTCTCTCATAAAAACAACTCTAAAACCGCCTCTTCTCTTCCTCTTGCGGTGCAGTCAATTGTTAGAGGTGTGATTGAGATATTTCCCTGATTTACTGCATATATATCTGTTCCTTTTGGTGCTTCTTTGATAAGTGGCCCCGTAAGCCAAAAATACTCCCTTCCTCTGGGGTCATGACGCATCTCTACATCAGTCTGAAACAACTTATGAGCAAGAGTTGTAACCTCATATGCACCAGTAATGATATGAGGAATATTCACATTCAGCACATGAACACCACTTGGAAACCCCTGCGTCATTACACGACGTACAACATCCTCAACTACCGTTGTAACCTCATCAAACTTCCTCTCCTGCTGACGGGGATCTGAAAACTTTGCACCCTGATCTAATACCTGCAAAGAAAATGCAATCGCTGGCACGCCGTGATTTGCTGCTTCAAGTGCTGCACCAATCGTTCCCGATGTTGTTACTGCTTCACAAGAGAGATTTTCACCGATATTTGTTCCTGATACCACAAGATCTGGATTCCATTTCAGGGCAAACAGCCCAATAACAACACTATCTGTAGGACTTCCTTCAACAGCATATGAAACAACATCATGCATCATAACCTCATGAACACGAAGCGGCTTGAAAATAGAAAGAGACCTTCCAACTGCGCTCTGCTGTGTTGCAGGAGCACAGACAAGCACATCTCCAATACGCTGAAGTGCTTGATATGTTGCCCAAAGTGTGTCCGAACTGATACCATCATCATTTGTAAGCAAAATGCGAGGACGGGGTGGAAAACGTGACTGCTCTGTCATGAATGGAACCTTGCATAGAACACTTGAGTACACTAAGTCTTAATACTTCATGATCCCATCAATGCAGAATGAATATATTGTTGGCAGAGTACGCAAGCCATTATGCTGAAATAGATCCCTCTCTTGCTTTAGAAGGAAGGGCAATGCTCTCTACATTACAAAAAAGCTTCGAACAAGTGGGTCACACTGTTCACTCCCCAACACCAGGAGCTGAGTTTGAAAGTGAGATCCTCCGTCTTGGACCAAGCTGTGACAATGGACTTGTCATTGCTCCCGATGACTTGCTTTTTTCGTACACAAAGGCGCTCGAAAGTGTATGCAGAAACATTGGCTGCAACTCGATTTCTGTCGCGCTCTGTGCCAACAAACAAAAAAGCGCGAGTATCCTTCTAGGACAGGGAATTGATGTCCCACGCGAAATAACAAGTGGAAAACGCGTCATCAAAGAGATAAGTGGAGCTGGTGCGCTCAACATGTGGTATGCAGACAAAGAACCAGAACTCACTCAGTTTGGGCAGGAGTACATCGAGGGTGAACACCTGAGTGTGAGCCTTATTGGTAGCAGAATCACTGGTGAGATCTGCCTGTATTACTCAGGCAATGAATCACTTCTTCTTGCAGTAAATCGCCAGGATATTCGAATATTAGATGGTGGACAGTTTGGATACTTTGGAGGTGAGACCCCAATATCTCACCCTCGTCACCATGAGATCGTATCGGTGGCACAAAAGACAGGACTTGCGCTAGGCTGCCAGGGATATATCGGAATCGATCTTATTGTTTCTCCTGAGAGAATTGTTGTTGTAGATGTGAATCCCCGCCCAACAGGAAGCATCATCGGTATTGCATGCAGCATATCAGAAAATATTGGAGAACTCATTCTTGACGCCTCATATGGAAAAAAAATGGAACCAGTAACCCACACACATCATGTGAAATTTGATAAAAGCGGAAATATCAGTATCATCGATGGGATTTCAAGATGAAACAAAATATACATCCCATCCTTGGAATTGACATTGGAGGCGCAAATCTGAAGGTTTTTACCGGCGATGTGGTAGATCTCCATTACTGCCCACTCTGGAGGGAATCTCCTATACAAGAGATATTAAGACCATATATTCCCGCACAGAAGGTAGCAGTGGTAATGAGTGGAGAGCTTGCTGATTCCTTCTCATCAAAGATGGAGGGTATCTCTTTTATCGTCTCTGAAGTCCTTTCTGTCTTTCCCCATGCTCAGTTTTATGGCATAGATGGAGCATTCCATAAAAAGCCCTGCATCGAGCTTGCTGCTGCAAACTGGCTTGCAGCATGTGATGCATTCTGTGAGGAGTTTCCTTCAGCAGTTCTCGTTGACTTTGGAAGTACAACAACAGATATCATTCCACTCAAAAATGCACATGAACTCACCGGATATACCGATCTTAAGCGACTTCAGGATGGATACCTTCTCTATCTTGGCCTGCTTCGAACACCGATTGCAACACTGATATCAGAGGTTATACTTGATGGAGTGAGCACCGCGATAAGTACAGAGTTCTTTTCAAATGCAGCTGATGCTCACCTCATTATGGATACAATCACACCAGATCTCTATACTTGTGAGCGTGCAGATGGTGGGGATACAAGTTATGAGTCCTGTGTTCGAAGAATGTCTCGTGTTGTATGTGCTGATCCAGATGAAATTGGGGAAAACGGAGCAAGGCAGATAGCAAAGACATTCATCGAACGTCAAAAGGAGATCATTGTATCTGGTGTGGAACGTATCTGTGCACAAACACAAGCATCAGAGGTTATCTGTGCTGGTATTGGTGCAAAAATGCTCTCATTATGGCTTACCGAACGCGGCTTTGTATGTCACATCCCTGAGTATGCAGATGCTCTTCCTGCATATGGGGTTTCCCTTCTCGCCAAGCACGGCGAGGACGCGCCTGCCCGTTAGCCATCATGACTTTGTCAGGATGATTCGAGAGCTCGCCAGGCACGGCGAGGACGCGCCTCCCTTGAAGCCATCCTCCTTCGTCAGATGGCTTGAGAGGGATCAAACTGCCGTTCTTTGTGTGGCCCGCTTGTCCACTCACGTCGCAAATGCACCTTCCGTTGA
>JAITWW010000005.1 GCA_031285085.1 Candidatus Methanofilum arcanum | reverse complement strand
TCTTAAGGTAAATATTTTCCCCATTAGGAAGTGTAGAAGCATACTCAAATCCATATTCTTCAATAAGTGCAACAAGGCGATCATTTCCCTCATCAAAATGAGTGAGATATACTTCTGTAATATTCTGCCACATTTTGGCTTAAAAACCGTTATACGCACGATCAAAATTCTGCTATTACCGGTTTTCGGAGGTTGCCATAGAATTGTTTGGTATAGACAAGCGAATACATCACCACTCCACCTCATCAGAGGGAACACATTCGTTTAAAGGTTCTTTCATACCTGCTATGATTTTTTCAGGCATTCCTTTGATTGAATTCAAGTAGTCTGTGTCATTATCAAAGACACCAAAGTAACATTTTTGCATAAGCAAGTACTTATGCAAGTCATCTAATGCCTCATCTGGCAAGAGATCTATGTCTTTTTTTAAAACATCTCTGCTTATCACAAAATCACCTCATATTCAAAACAACAGAGTTTACCTTGTTGTTTATCTTGCCATTTGACATGATAGATTCCTCCTTACATGGAAAGAACACAATGGCAAAGCTCGGTAAGAACTCAAAATCGACCTATCAGAGTTCTTGAGAATCTTGCTCATTCCTAGATCCAATGTACTCTGCAAATATGATGTCCCGAAATAAACGCATTAATTCATAATTACGTAACATTGAGTGGCATTTACAAAAATCTTCCCCAGATCGTTTTCCAACTAATCCTGCAACCATTGAAAACTCAAACGGTCATTGATTATATATTCTTCTTTGTCGTCGGAAATAGCTTACCAGGCCTATAAAAAAAATGTGAACATGAACACACATCGAGGTGGTTCATTCCAATGCTTTACTATGCATGGATTTTCACGGAAATAATGAACCCTCATTGAGAAAAATAGAACTTGGCTAAAATCTACCAAATTGGTTACATAAGTAGCATAGGGGAGTGATTCTTTTTTTTGAAAGATAAGACAGCAAATGGAGCAAAAAAAGTGGATAATTATGCCAGATAATCTTCTGGCTTTGGCATCTCGACTTTGAGACCCTTTCGACGGCGAATATCTTTTACCACATCAGGAACCATTCCAGCAGGCACGAGTTCAAATCCAGCAAACTCTGTGTTCCACATGGCACGACCCTCAGTTGCAGATCGCACATCACCGGCAAAACCAAAGAGCTCAGCAACAGGAGCTTTTCCAATGACCGTGACGGTATCTCCTTCACTTGCCATATCATAGACCTGTCCACGGCGGCCTTGAATCTGTGATGTCGCACCACCCATGTGCTCTTGTGGAACAGTAATCTGGATCTTTTGCATGGGCTCAAGTAATGAATCACCAGCAAGTAAAATACCTGCTTTTATCGCACTACGTACCGCAGGGATAACCTGTGCAGGGCCACGATGAATTGCATCCTCGTGAAGCTTGACATCCACAAGACGGATCTTCACATTTTGAACGGGATCATCAGTTAATGGACCTCCATCAAGTGCCTCATGGATACCATCAATAACCAGCTCCATTGTTTCATTCAAATATTGAATACCCTTTGTCATATCAAAGAACATATTTGTTCCGTGAATATTGACAAGGTTCTTTGCCTCATCCTTCTCAAATCCTGCTGCAACCAGTGCATCACGGCGTTCAAGTGCAGGGAGATTCATTGAGATCTCATGACTCTTGATCTTTTCGACGACCTCTTGTGGGAGTGGTTCAAGCTCAAGATAGAACCTGTTGTGGCGGTTTGGAGACTTACCTTCAACTGGACCATCTGTTTTCTTTGTGATCGTTTCACGATATACCACGATCGGCTCAGAAGTGGTTACTTCAACACCTTTATCACGGTTGATACGGCCGGTGATAATCTCAAGGTGTAACTCTCCCATACCTGCAATCAGGTGTTCTCCTGTCTCCTCATTAATGGTAACACGAAGCGTTGGATCTTCCTTTGCAACTTGGCGCAAAACCTCAACAAGTTTTGGCAGATCCTTCATGTTCTTCGCTTCGACAGCGACAGTCACAACCGGTTCACTATAGTGCTCAAGTGACTCAAATGGAGTCATATCCATAAGGCTGGAAACAGTTGAACCAACAACTGCATCTTTGAGACCAGTAACTGCTGCAATGTTTCCTGCATACAGCTCAGAAACCTCAACACGGGTTGGACCCATGAAAATACCAACCTGTTGGAGACGGTTAACTTTCTTTGCAGAACCCATCACGTACAGCTCAGCTCCTCTTTGGAGCTTTCCAGAGAACAGACGCCCAGTTGCAACCTCTCCTGCATGAGGATCAAAAGAGATATCAGTTACCATCAGACAGGCAGGTGCATTTGGATCACATGCAAGCATACCCTTTCCTTCTGCTGAGTTGACATCGCCATGCCAGATGACACCAACACGTCGCTTCTGAGCATCAGTTGGATCAGGGAGATAGGTCACAACCATATCTAAAATAACCTCACAAAGAGGACTCTTCTTTGCAAGTTCTTTCATCTCACCAGCCTTGCAATGCTCATACACATCGTTAAATGAGATACCACTCTTCTTCATATATGGCACAGAGATAGCCCAGTTGTACAGAGCTGATCCAAATGCTACGGTTCCGTTTGCAGCATCCAGCTTCCAGCCATTATTGTACATCTCCTCATTCATGCCCTTGATGAGCTTGTTTACTTTGTCAATAACACGTCCAAGACGAATCTGCATCTCCTGCGCATCAACTTGTAACTCATTGATCAGCCGATCAACTTTGTTAATAAAAAGAACTGGCTTTACTCGCTCTTTTAATGCTTGACGAAGAACCGTCTCAGTCTGTGGCATTGTGCCTTCAACAGCATCAACAAGCACAACCGCTCCATCTACTGCACGCATGGCACGAGTGACATCGCCACCAAAGTCAACGTGACCTGGGGTGTCTATCATATTAATGAGGTATTCTTTTCCTCCATACTCGTGTACCATTGAAACGTTTGAGGAATCAATCGTAATACCACGGGCTTGTTCCTCTGCATCAGAGTCCATCCAACATGCTTTTCCTGCAAGTTCATCACTGATGATACCTGCACCTGCAAGAAGATTATCTGAAAGCGTTGTTTTTCCGTGATCAATGTGCGCTACAATTCCGATATTTCGGATATTGAGCGGTTGATTCATAAGTTGCGTTACTCGCTCTACTGTTTTTTTACCCCGGCTCATAATTTAGCACCTAAAACCTTCAAATTATGGGTTCAAATTTCAATTGAATAAAATATATTATGTATTTTTTTAGAATTAAGTATAATTAACTACTCAAAATAAAGGTTAAAAAATACCTACAAACTCATATTCATTAACGGGCAGATTTTGCAACACGTTCACGTTCTTCACGCTTTGCAACTGAGTAACACTTTACATCGCCATTTGCAGCTGCAATTAGTTCATCTGCAAGGCAAGCAGCAACAGGACGCTTTTTCTTGTGTGACGCCGTTTTTACACCCACTGATATATATGCAAGTGCAGTATTTACACGTCTAATTGGTGCAGTATCAACAGATTTTGGTACATTGATACCACCATATTTCAGACGAACGGTCTCCTCACGGGGACCTGCATTTGCAACAGCTGCTACCAGCACCTCAACAGGGTTTTTCTTTGTCTTCTGATGAATGATATCAAATGCATCCCGCACAATACGAATTGCAAGCTGTTTTTTGCCGGTATTTACTTCAGTCTGCATGAGGCGATTAATAAGACGCTCAACAATGAGCATATTACTCTTATTAAACTCCTGGCGTGAAAGTCTGCCACAGGAGTGGGGCACAATCATACTGTGCAAGTTCACATATCGTTCAACACCAGGGTCGCTAACTGTAACCTCTCCCATATCCCATTTGTTAAAGAGGAGGCGTTTTCCTTGTTCTTCTGACATCCATTTACCTTCTTGGTTTCTCTTTACGACCACTCACCAACTCATGCAAGCAAACATTGTTTACTTTTGTGACAACAAATCGCACACCAGGAATATCTCCCATAGAACGACCAAGACGTCCACCGATACCCTCGATCTCCACTTCATCGTGTTCATCAATGAAGTTAATTGCCCCATCACCAACAGCAAATGCTGAAACTTGACGGCCATTCTTAATTAACTGGACACGAACACACTTTCGAATGGCAGAGTTTGGCTGCTTAGCTTCAACTCCAATCTTCTCAAGTACGATCCCTCTGCCCTGTGGTGCTCCTTCAAGGGGATCTGATTTTAATTTCAGGCCACCGGCCTTTCGTGCAAAATGTGGGTCACTCCAGCGAAACTTTTTTGAGTTCTTCTTGAGTGTGCGTGCTGCAAATTTACCTTGTCCCATTCCATCACTCTACGTAGGTCATTTTTTGTTTGTTTTTATATGTATAGAAGGTCTATTAAAAGGCTGAGGCAAAGCGCAAATGAGGGAACGAAAATTGAGATGAGAACATTATTATTTTCGATTTCACACTCACTCTTCCGGTCATGCCGGGGTCGTCTTGCTGCTCACCGTGTTTCAGCTTTGAAACCTGTCTTTATACGTTTATTCTTCTATGATATAATATACTCTATTTTACTGGATCATAGTGTGCACAGTGAAAGATAAAAGAAAGAGAGATAGAAAACCGAATGAAAAAGATGAAAAAGAAAAAAAAGGTAAATATCAGAGAAGACCCTGTCTCAAATGTTGTTCAAATGCATGAAGTCAAGTTCCAAGACACTGATAGCAAGCCAAGACTGTCGCATGCATGAAAACCAACTTTGAAAAAAAGATGGCTTTTCAAACTCCAAATTTAAATATCACCTCTATTTCTCCTCATCCATAAGCCCTGAAAGCAGATGAAGACAGCTATCATCTCCATTCGCAGCTGCTTCTTTTACTCTGCGTGTAAGATCCGAGAGTAGTTTTTTCACGAGGGCATGAGACATATCATCAATAATACAGGCGGTTTTTTCATGTTCTTGCAAAGAGAGAAAAGAAGCCAATGTTTTTATGGCACGAGAGGATTCTTGACTTCGAATCCGCTCAGCCCACAGATACAGAGAAGCAATTTCGCGTTCGACTGAACGCTGATTATAATATCTCACAAAGCTCACGAGTTCCTCTTCAATGATCACTTTTGCAGTCTGAGCACGCTCCCTTCGATTCAATGTCGCAGCATCATTGATATCTGCGAGATCATCGATAGTAAAAAGCACCACGCCAGGAATGGTTTCAATGGCTGGATCAATATCTCGAGGCTGTGCAAGATCAATCATAACAATCTGGCGAGCTGTTCTATCGAGTGGCCACTGAGATTGAGAAAGAGCGATTCTGACATCAGATTCATGCAAAACAAAATGAGGGGCAGTGGTACAACTGATTACAACATCTGATAGACCAAGATACCGTGAAATGTCATCCATTTTCACAGCAGTTCCATGAATCATCTCGGCAAGCTGACATGCACGATCATAGGTACGATTTGCAACATAGATTGCAGAGAGATTTTTTGCACAAAGAGCATTTGCCACTAAAACACCCATCTCTCCACTTCCGAGAACAAGAATATGTTTGCCAGATAGATCTCCAAGATGCTCCTGTGCAAGCAGCACTGCAGCAGAGCCAACAGAAACAGCCCCTTGATTCAAACCTGTACGTTTTCGTATCAGCACACCTGTATGGATTGCCTTGTCAATACAAAGCTTGAGAAGAGGAGAGGAGACATCTAGCTCCTCAGAGGTACGAAGAGCTCCACGCATCTGTCCAAGGATCTGATCCTCCCCAATAATCATAGAATGGATACCAGCTGCAAGATGTAAAAGATGGCGTAGTGCATCATATCCATGATAATATGAAAAATCATCACGTCCATGGGCATGGAGAAACGAAGCTACCTCAGCAACAGAGCCTTGTACAATCAGCTCCACTCGGTTACATGTTTGAAGGAGAAGAGCTCCATGAACATAGTTTGAGATCTCAGTGAGCACCTGTGTCTCATCAGAAAACCGCGCTTTTTCAAGAGCAGTGACATCAGTATTGTGATGTGCAAGCGAGGCTATGGTAAGGGGTTCAAATAACGTCTGCATCCTTTCTTGAGAAGAAGGCGAATCTGTCGAGATGCGCACTGCAGCAGATGGAGGATGTGCATTCATGTGAGGCCTGCCATATAGTCTTGTATATACTGAACTGCTAACAAATGAGTATCATTCTCTCCATTTTTGGTATTATACACCTTTTCCAAAAGAATCGGATCACGAAGTGCTTTGTGGAGTATGAGGGAACGTTCCTTTTGTTCATATATGGAATCTTTCAGTTGATCTTTTAACGCAGCTAAAAAGATTGCCATTTTTTCAAGCTCTGGAAACATCTCTTCGAGGTGAATACGAAGAAACTGCGCAAGAGCAGGAGAAACTCCACCTGATGAGACTGCAATGACAACATCCCCCCTCTGAACTTGAGCGGGAAAAATAACATCTCCTTGTTTTCCATTGGCATTGTTACAGAGTATCTGTGCATCATGTGCAGCTTCAATAACAAGGGTGTTGAGATCAGGATCTGATGTTGCTGCAATGACTAAAAATGCGCCCTCTATGATATCTTGAATGATACCACGATCATGTGTGAGAGTACAGAAAACACATGTAACATATGGAGGAATATCTGGCTGAAATGCCTCGCTATACATCGTTACGTCTGCATCTGAGAAATATGCAGCCTTTCTTGCTGCAACCTTTCCACCCCCTATGATAACGATTTTTTTGCGAGAACAATCAATCACAAGTGGGAGCATAATATTGATTTGAGGGGAGAAAATATTAAATTGTCGAATTATTTTGCATAATCGTAACACAGAATGAGAGAAAAAAGAATTGTTTATATGTAATTAGCGAGAACATTAATGAGCATCACTGATGAGCATGAAGCCATCTTTGCGCCGATAGTGTAGTGGTCATCACTAGGCGTTGCCAACGCCTAAACCTGGGTTCGAGTCCCGGTCGGCGCATCTTTTTTGAAATATTATCTGATGATAAAAGAAAATATTTCATTTTATTCACTTTTGCGTGCCATATTGAATCATTTCCATAGCGAGCTTGAAAAAAGGATCTGTGCTATGGAAATCATAAAAACAACATTATAGCCATAATTGTACATCAGCTGACTTTTATCAATCTTGATAACACCGGTGATGGGTAGGTGTTTTCAGCTATAGATTTTAAAAATAAGGATTATAAAGATTAATTTGATGCCATGCCACCACGTGGGTTGAGTTCTGCATCAATTATCTTATAACTCTCTCCATTCAGATATGCCACAACCACCTGCACTCGATCAGTTCCAGTTGTTCCATCTGTAATAACATTTGCACCCACACGCGAGTCTAGCGTACTTTCATAAGTCGACCCATCTGATCGCATAACAAGCGTATCAATCTTTTGTACGATACCCTGTCCAGGACCTCCTCTAAACGTGATGGTAATGGTCTTATAGATACTATCCTTCTCAGCAACCACAGAGACATGCAGATTACTTGGTGGATTTGTCACTGTACCTGTATACCCAATATCCCCACTTGGAGCTGGAGCTGATGCTTCCCTTTCTAATGGCACAGAGTCAATGATTCCTCGAATGGTTCCAACGGCCTCCATAAGAACCTTGTATGACGCTCCATTCATATATGTGACAACAACCTCAACGACATCAAAACCACTTGTACCTGCAAATGTTATGGTGCTTCCACTTGTAGGTGTGAGATCTTGTATCTCTGTGCGTTCATCTGAGAAAGTCACACCTACTACCGCAGAGCGAACCATACCCTGTCCTCTGCCTCCATCAAACCTTACGGTAATCGTATTGTAAATTGGATCCTTATCTGTAGACACAGATACCATTAGCTCGGAGGGAGGAGAAGAAAGCGGAAGATCAAAGATTCCATTTTTTTCTTCTTTCACTGGCTCAGGCTCAGTGCTTACAGAAGCAGCGACAATATCTTTTGTTTCTATTGCTGCAGATGAACTCTGGTCAGGGTTTCCTTCATTGGTAGGCTCAACAATGACGGTTGTGGTCTCATCTTGTGCAGTACATCCAGCGATCAGTACGAACCCCATAAGGAAGA
>JAITWW010000003.1 GCA_031285085.1 Candidatus Methanofilum arcanum | reverse complement strand
GCCTTATTTCGCGGATACGCTGTAATTGCTCTTCAAAATACTTATTGGTCAGAACATGTCCATATTTGAGACGTTCATCATCCATGACATAGGCTTTAATCGTAAATTCTTCAATAATATTTGTCGCCCATTTGCGAAATTGCACAGCCCGCTCGGAATGTACTTTGTAACCAACAGCAATAATCGCCTTTAAGTTGTAGTGCTTGGTGTCATAGAGTTTGCCTCAGAGGCAGTTATTCGGAATTTCCGAATAACTGAATTCTCTTGCAGCTCGTTGTCGGAATATATTTGCTTCAAATGCTCATTCATGGTCGAAACAGAGACAGTATAAAGCGTTGCCATCATTTTTTGCGACAACTACACATTCTCGTCGGTATAGATGGCTTCAACCCCACCTCTTGGTGGATTGTTTTGTATTTGGTACAAACATCTCCTGAACATTATATCCAATTTCATTCTCCTCTCCTGATAACAGAGAGATCGTATTTAACTATATTCACGACGAAATTATTGTATGGCAAAGAAAAAGAGTGGAGGTCTCATCTCGTCCGCTGGTCTTGTCAATTATTATGACAGCGATAACCGAAAGGCGATTCAGATCAATCCATACCATGTATTAGCTGCTGCAGTAATCTGCGCAGTTGTTGTCTATATTGCTGATCTTGTCCAGAAGACTGGGTTTTAATTTATATTAGTTCTCTGATCTTTTTTTTTCTTCATCGAGATTCCATGCGATGCATAGCGATAGAGTAGATGTTCAGCTCCGATCTCATACGATATCAGAGTCAGAAACAAAAGAAAAAGTAGCTGTTGCCAGGGTCTCAATCTTTTCAAATATCACACTTACGATACTGAAGCTCTGCGCAGGTCTTCTCTCAGGTTCCATAAGTATCTTATCAGAGGCTATTCACTCCGGCATGGATCTGATTGCATCGGTGATCGCGTATCTGTCTGTCAAACGTTCAGGAGAGCCCCCAGATACCCAGCATGCCTATGGCCACGGTAAATTTGAGGATATTTCTGGACTGATAGAGGCTGTTCTTATCTTTATTGCCGGTCTTGTTATCATCTATGAGGCAGTACAAAAGATATTTCATCCTCATGAGTTTTCCTCCTCGCATTTGCTGATAGGTATTCTCGTGATGGGTATATCAGCAGTAGTGAACTTTTTTGTATCCCGTCAGCTGATGAAGGTAGCAAAAGCGACACATTCTATCGCACTTGAAGGTGATGCCTGGCATCTGCGAACTGATATCTACACCTCTCTTGGTGTCATGGGCGGTCTTATTGTCGTGTACCTCACAGGTATGAGCTTTTTTGATCCCCTTATCGCGATTTTTGTTGCGCTCATCATTATCAAAGCAAGCATAGGCTTGATAAAAAGATCCTATCATGATCTTACTGATTACAGTCTTTCAGAAGAGGACCGAAACAGTATCGAAGAGGTTGTATTGCAGTACAAGGGTGAGTTCATTAATATGCATGATCTCAAGACCAGGCGAGCCGGACCCGAGGTATTTATTGAGTTTCATATGGTGGTGGATGGATTTATGTCAGTACATGATGCACATGCCTTGATAGATACCATTGAGGATGCATTATTGCATAGATTCCAGCGTGCGTCTGTCACTGTTCATCTGGAGTCTTGTAAGAGAGATTGCAACACGTGCACGGCACAATGTCATCATAACTTGTATCTCTCTTCGCCAGGTGTAGTGAAGACGCCTCGCTAGGAACGGTGAGGACGCGCTACCGTGGAACCCTTTCCTTTTTCGTAACTATTCACGTCTTCCCCTTTTACATCGTCTGAAGAGATGAAAATCTTAATTGTTTCCAAACTTACATGTATACACTTGCTTATCGATAGGAAGGTTGGAACAGAGGAATATGCACATGCTGACACATGAAGAGATTGTAAAGGTTATTGCAAAGGCAGCAACACAATTTTCGTTAGAAAAGGTCTCATACTTTGGTTCGTATGCAGATGGTAGTGCAACTGAAGAAAGCGATTTAGATGTGCTTGTTGAGTTTTCCAATCCGCCTGTATCACTATTAACAATGATCGGTTTGAAATGCTACCTAGAGGACGAATTAAAGATTCCTGTCGATGTAATCAATTCACCTTTACCGAAAAAAGCACGAATCAAAATAGAAAAGGCAGTGTCTGTCTATGAACGAGCGTGACGAGAATCTTTTGAACTACATAAAAGAAGAAGCAGAACTATTGATCGAATTGACAGATGGGTGCGATTTGCAAGGTTTTCTCGATAGTGAATTGTTGAAACGCACGTTTTGCATGACACTGATAAATATAGGGGAATCTGTGAAGTTACTGAGCAAAGAGTTCAAACAGGAGAATAAAGACATACCCTGGCGTTTCATTGCCGGACTTCGTGATATAACTGCACATGGATATCAGACGCTGGACATGTTACAGGTTTGGAAAACGGTTACAGAAAATGTTCCAGAGTTATTGGAGCAAGTGAAAGGAATTCTCCATGCTAAAGAGGCTGAAGCAGAAAAATAAAAGTTGTCTCACACGGTGAATAGTTACCCTTTTTCTTTCCCTCTTTCCTCCCCAATTTCAATTCCTTCTTCTCTCCCTTCTTCCCTCCCATTTTCTTCTGCTACTCTCTCCCTCATTTCCTGATCCCATAGAAACTTTTCTCGTGCCCGTGCCAGATATACTTCGTTTTCATCCAAGCTCATGGTTTCCAATCTTCTGACTGCTTTACCTATACATG
>JAITWW010000137.1 GCA_031285085.1 Candidatus Methanofilum arcanum | reverse complement strand
TGCAACGATAGTTATCATGTGTTTCTCCTGTGCACGTGGCAACATCACAGTATTTTGTAATGGAGGATATAAATTTTGGGAAAAGAATTTTTCGCCCAATTTTTTGAAAACAATTTTTTTGAAAACAATTTTTTGAAAAAAATTGAGTAAAACTACTCGGGGTATGCTCCCGCTGGTCGCATACCCGTCGAATGGTTGTTCAGGTGCGTATTTGATCTTCCCTGGTTGTTCTTGTAACTCGGGTGTTTGATCCCTCCTAAGTCATCTGACGAAGTCAGATGGCGTCATGGGAGGCGAGGCCTCGTCATGCCTGAAGAGTTTTGGGAAAAACACTTGAGGTATACTCCCGTTGGTCACATACCCGTCGAATGGTTGTTCAGGTGCGTATTTGATGTTCCCTGGTTCTCCATTTGCTTATTTGACGTTCTCTAATCATCCATTTACGTATTTGCGGCCCCATGGTTATTCATTTGCTCACACACCCGCCCAGAGTTACTCCACAAATCGGGTGTTTTATACCTCTCGAATCATCCGACGCAGGAGGATGATTCTACGGTAGCGCGTCCTCGCCGTGCTTGGCGAGGTGGGGACGATTTTATCTTATGGTGACAGAGATGTTTTGGTTTATTCTATGAAGATTCGTGTACTTGCATATGCTACCAGTCCTCGAAGAAATGGGAACTCAGAGACAGTTCTTGACTGGATGCTTGATGCCATGCGTGTAGATCCAGATACTGTTATTACAAAAGTTGTTGTTCCACAGGTTGATATTCGTCCGTGCAAAGGGTGCAACGCCTGTGAAAAAACAGGTGAATGTGTCATTGACGATGCAATGCAGCCACTATATGAAGAAACAATTGCATCAGACATCATTTTGATTGCAGCACCGGTGTACTGTATGGGACTATGTGCACAAGCAAAAGTACTGATTGATCGTGGGCAGATGTTTCGGTCCCGAAAATATGTGCTAAAACTTCCGATTGTTCCTGAGGATAGAGTTGGAAAACGAATGGCATGTTATATTGGAAC
The DNA here is from genome assembly GCA_031285085.1 of Candidatus Methanofilum arcanum. Classification (GTDB taxonomy): domain Archaea; phylum Halobacteriota; class Methanomicrobia; order Methanomicrobiales; family Methanospirillaceae; genus Methanofilum; species Methanofilum arcanum. Next base: position 16,714 of record JAITWW010000137.1, on the reverse strand, counting down.
TGCTGGACAAGATTGGGATTATGTCTTTGATGCCTCTCTTGCAGCGATTGACTGTTATTTCCATCTCATTGGCATTCGAAAAAAAGATGTCAAGAACCTTCTGATCCGCAGTGTTGATGAGAAGGGAGCCGTATATCACCACCCTACCGCACAAGAAGAGGCACTTTTGCTTGCTTCTTCACTTATCTGCGAGATTCGGGATCGAAATCAAATAAAAGTATAAAATATGGTTATTATGATACAGGCGCAGCCAAGGCTATACAATTTGAAGCAGGGAATGGAGAAAAAAGCACAGGAAAAAACAGGAGGAAAGAGATGAAACGGGACATCGAAGACCACGTGCGAAGTCACGAGTAGATGGGATTAATGCTATGGGAATCAAATCTAGATGAAAGGTATGAATCGAGATGGAGATTCAGAAAATTAGTACTAGAATGCTTCTAAAACGAGAAAATTTGAAATGTCCCAACCATAAGAAGTTGTATGAACAAATCATTTTTCAGTGGTTAGTCTCCCTCATAAATAAACATACATACCCCCTCAATACGGAGAAATCACATGTTTTTTAACTCATATGAGTTCATTTTCCTTTTTCTTCCACTTACCTTCATAGGGTACACTATTCTCTGTAGATATGCAAGCTCACGTTCTGCACGAATATGGATGACACTCATTTCACTCTTTTTTTACTTCCTGTTGATTCCAAAATATCTTCCAGTGCTCCTCATCTCAATCGGTGTGAATTACCTGTTTGGTTCTGCGCTTATCAGGTGTGTCCATGGAGAAGGATCTGAGAAAGAAGTGCAAAATTCGAAGTGGAATACGAAATCTGCTTTGCTATTCTTTGCTCTTCTATTTAATTTGGCTTTGCTTGCGTACTACAAGTATTTCAACTTCACCATTGTCAACATTGATGCTTTGTTTGGGCTATCTATTCCATTACAGGATATCATTCTCCCTCTTGGAATCTCGTTTTTTACCTTTACACAAACTGCATTTTTAATTGATGCCTACCGTGGTCAGGTAGATAAGGTGGATCTCCTCTCTTATGCTCAGTTTGTCTCTTTTTTCCCACATCTCATTGCAGGACCAATTTACCATCATAAAGACATAATTCATCAGTTTGAAAATGAAGAGAATAACCGCTTCAATGTAACAAATATCAACTTAGGTCTCATTTTCTTTGCTTTCGGTCTTTTCAAAAAAGTTGTCATTGCCGATTACCTTGGATCCATTGCAGGCGTTATTTTTACGGAGGTGCATACTGGTGGCGTTCCTCTCTTTTCAGATGCATGGATTGGAGCACTGGCGTACACATTTCAGTTGTATTTTGATTTTTCAGGATACTGTGATATGGCAATAGGACTTGCATTGCTTTTCAATATTCGTTTTCCTATCAACTTCTTCTCTCCATATAAGACGACATCCATTATTGATTTTTGGAGATGTTGGCACATAACACTGTCAAATTTCCTGAGAGATTATGTATATATTCCTCTTGGAGGAAATCGACGTGGAGAGTTTATCAGAATGCGAAATCTGATGATCACCATGTTGCTTGGAGGTCTGTGGCATGGGGCAGGATGGACATTTGTAATATGGGGTGGGTTGCATGGATTCTATCTCGTGGTAAATCATCTCTGGAGAAAAACTTCGTGGCGTATGCCTCCGATTGGGGGATGGGCAGTGACATTCCTTGCAGTTGTTGTAGCATGGGTGTTTTTCAGAGCAGAGACAATGGGAGATGCAATTGTAATGCTAAAGGGAATGATTGGGATGAATGGCATTGTCTTAACAAGCTATACTCCTTATGCCGAATACTTAAGCCAATTTTCGATTTTTATAATCGGAGAGAATTTCATGACAATGAGTGCAGAAAGTACGCAGTATGTGATCCCTGTTATTGCTGTTTCTATGGCAATTGCGTTCCTTCTTCCAAATTTGGTGCAAATTACAAAAGAGTACACTCCAACACTGCATGCGAAGGGACTTGAAAAAGTTGTACAGATCGATCTTGCTCCCTGGTTGACTGAGAGAATTCGATATCATCCAAACATTGGATGGCTTTTCATTCTTTTTTCCGTTTCAGTTATCGGGCTCATGTTCATTCAAACAACATCTGAATTCTTGTATTTCCAATTTTGAGGTGCAAATGAAAGATAAACAGTTTCTAGCATGGTATGTCCTTGGTATCAGCGTTTTTTTATGTACAATAATCTGTATTGCATACATTGGAAATCCAGGAGAAGCTTTCCATCCAGATCCAAAAATAAATGAGCGGGCGTACGACTCGATTTATAACCTTGGCTACATTGTCTCCCCAGATAACCCCACTGATCGTCTGTTTTTTAAAAGTGTTGTGAGACAAGACAATGTCACACGTGATATCATTGTTCTTGGTTCTTCTCGGATAATGAAACTTGAAGGTGAGATGGTTGTGCCTCATCTCAAAAATATTGCACCTCAGATGGAGAAATCACTTCAGAGTCGTGGTGCAACTGAGGTTTGGTACCTCAATCATGGTGTAATTATGGCTTCACTTGAAGATCATCTTGCAGTTCTGGGCATGTATATTGAAAAAGGATATATCCCAGAAATGGTTATATTTGGCTTGGATCCTTGGATTTTTAATGAAAACAATGGATCAAACCTCTGGAGAGATGTAGACATCGATTATTACCGATTTCTGGATCAGTTGGATTACCAAAGATCATACGAACAAACCCTACTCTACCAATCAATAATAAAGAGCTATCATGGACTTTTGAGATATTTTTCTGCAGTTTCATACCCAATGATCTCTGAGAGCATTAAAAATATCCTTAGAAATATCCTTATCCAGTATACTGTTTCAGGAGGGTCACCTATGGGTAATAAAACATCTGATGCACCAACTCCACCGTCCGTGAGGGAGGTAGATATGCAAGCAAGGAAAGAGGCAGCAAATCTACCTGGGTACTATGGATTTGGGAGTTTTCACGAGATTAGCCCTCGTTTAAAGCAACAATTTGAATCTACAATTGCCTTTTTGGAGATGAATGGAGTAAGTGTGGTGTTTGTTCTGACCCCGTACCACCCTATCATGTACAGTGCCATTTCACATGATCCATCATATGCACGCGTATTAGAAACAGAAGAATATTTGGAGGAATATGCTATAGCACACAATATTCCACTCTGTGGATCATATAACCCAGGAAAGTTTAGATTTACTTCTAAAGACTTTCAAGATGGGACGCATCCAAAGGAGGAAGCAATGAAATTCCTTATCGAAAAATGTTCTTCACATTCTTCATATTTCCAGAGTTCTCTGCGTCAAAGAGTATTAAATATTATCGATAATTAAATTAAAATAATATATAGTAGCGAAGTAGCAAAATGAATTGTTACGAAAAAGCCATAGGATGTATGTGATACTGATTTCAAGAAACTATGGATTCAGCCTCGAAATAATAAATAGACATAATACTGTGATATGATGTACAATATACGTAATTACCATGATCTCAATTATCACTGTTATGGGAAGCCCACGGCGTCACGGAAATACCGAGAAACTCCTTGATCAATTTATACGTGGAGTGCATGAAGAGAAAAGGAGTGCAGACATACATATTGAGAAAGTGATCTTACGTGATCTTGATATACAACCATGCAAAGGATGCAATGCATGTCATAAGGCAGGTGTTTGCATTATACAAGACGATGCAATCACATTCTATGAAAAGATAATGGCTGCAAATGTCCTCATTTTTGCATTTCCTATCTATACCATGTCTGTTCCTGCAGAGGTAAAAGCAGTTATTGATCGTGCACACTATATTTGGGTCAGAAGGGTCAAGAATCAATTGGAGACCATATCAAAAGAGTATAAAGACTCTCATCTCGCTTTCGTTTTTTTAACGGCAGGGATGAGTCTTAAAAACCGCCCAGATCTTTTTGATGCGGTACATCCCACCATGTCTGCACTTTTTAATAACCTCGGATATACACAAAGGAGAGGAATATATGCAGATGGGATGGATGAGTCTTTGGGAATCGAGGGAAGGCCAGAACTACTGGAGCAGGCATATCAGCTTGTGCAAAGCATAGTGCAGGAGCTTGTACCATATGACACAAAAGACACCTGAAGTACTCTACGACAACTCACGGTTTCGCATTGAGAAAAAAGAGTATAGAATCCCAAATGGAACAACAAAAAAAGGAATTATCATCTCTCCTCGTGATGCAGTTGCAATCATGCCGGTCTCAGGGGATCACTGTTTTCTTCTTAAGCAGTACCGTTTTCCCATTGATCAGTATATCTATGAAGTTCCTGCTGGTGCGATTGAAGAGGGGGAAACACCAGATGAAGCTGCCTATCGTGAGCTTATTGAAGAAACAGGCCTTTGTGCGCAGCAGTTGATTCCGTATGGATTTATCTATCCTGCTCCTGGGTACTCAACAGAACGCCTTTGGCTATATGAGGCAGTTGATCTTACGCCATCTAACCAGTATCAAATGGATGAAGACGAGGTTATTGAGGTTGTGAAGCTTGATATCTGTGAGATGCTTGCAATGATACGGGAGGGAGATATCGTGGATGCAAAAACAATGGCGCTTGCAATGCTCTGTTTTGGAGGAAGATAAGAGAGAAAAAACATACAAACATGTGTCCATGCAGCTATCAGCGATATGTTTGATGTGGATTGGCTAAATGACAACCAGATCTGTGAACGCCGTTGTTATGGATCCTGTACATCCACTTAAAAACCTCTTTTGAAAAAACCAATAGATGCTGTACTTGTTTGGAAAAAATATCAAAAAAGAACGAATCTATCCGCGGCAAAAGATGTTTCGCTCGGAGTGAAAATTACTTTGAAAACAGATCTCCTCCCTCCATCGAAAACCAACAAACAAGCCGCCATCAGCAATTTCTTCCGCATCCTTGACGACACTCAATATAAATAGTGACAAATTCAGATATACATGCAGTTGATCACAATCGACATTATATAGGTATCACAATCGACATTATACAGGTATTAGTTGTATCGATACGCACAATCAGTAATTAGAACATAGAGGAATATCACGTGGAATTCATTACATTTGTAATACTTTTCCCCCTTTTACTTGCGCTATTGCTTTATACAATACGCAAGGATAGGACACGAAGTATTGTTGTCTATGCAGGTGCTGCCATCCTAAGCATCGCATCACTCCTTCTTCTCTATTTAACATATGGACAAGAAGCAACATATTTTCAGATTCAAACAGAGACATTTAGTTACCTCCTGTTTATCGTTGAGGTTCTTATCGGAGCGTACCTCCTATGGCTTGCATACACACACAAGCGGTGGCTGGTCTCAGTTCTTGTCCTTGCACAGCTCGCACTTATCACAGTGGCAGAGTTTGGAGCAGGACACCACACTGAACCTTATCTCTTCATTGATGAGTTCTCAGCCATCATGGCTGTCATCATAGGTGTTGTTGGCAGTCTCATCTGTGTCTATGCAGTAGGATACATGCGCGATTGGCATGCTCACCACAAAGGAGAGCCTGATCAAAGGCGATTCTTCTTTGCGGTGATGTTTCTCTTCCTCTCCGCCATGTTCGGAATCGTATTTTCTGATAACTTAAGCTGGATATACGCATTTTGGGAAGTAACAACCCTGTGTTCATTCCTCCTCATTGGATACTCCAAGAGTGAAGAAGCAACAAACAATGCATTCTGGGCATTAACACTCAATCTTATTGGTGGCCTCGCATTTGCAGGAGCAATTGTATATATCAAGTTCTTTTCAGGGGCCCCTGAGATGATGAGTCTGAAAGAACTCACGCTACTCGGACCTGTAGTTGCACTCATCCCTGTCGCACTCATCAGTTTTGCAGGTCTTACAAAATCTGCTCAGATGCCATTCTCCACCTGGCTTGTTGGTGCAATGGTTGCTCCAACCCCTGTCTCTGCTCTCCTTCACTCGGCAACGATGGTCAAAGCAGGTGTATACATCATCGTTCGATTTGCACCGGTTCTTCAAGGAACAGCACTGGGACTACTCTTTGCCCTCATTGGAGGGGTAACCTTCTTTGCGGCATCCTGTATTGCAGCCTCACAAAGCAATGCAAAAAAGGTACTTGCGTACTCAACAATTGCAAATCTTGGTCTTATTGTTGCATGTGCCGGTATTGGAACAGGAAGTGCCATATGGGCTGCAATATTTTTGATACTCTTCCACGCTGTTGCAAAATCGCTCCTCTTCATGTCTGTTGGAACGGTTGAGCATCGCATTGGAAGCCGCGATATTGACAGCATGGTTGGGTTAATCCACCGCCTTCCTATCATCACAACCATGATGCTTGTGGGTATTGGTGGCATGTTCCTGCCTCCATTTGGTATGCTTATTGCAAAATGGGCAACCATCCAAGCATTTTTACTGAGCTTCACACCAGTAGGGGTTGTATTGATTGGATTGTTGGCATATGGAAGTGCAGTCACGGTCTTTTTCTGGGCAAAATGGATGGGGTCACTCATTCGATATGATCCAGATCAAGAAAATGAAGAGGGAAAGGTCAGCTTTTCAGAGCTCATACCCATTCAAATCATTGGATTTTGTACCATCGCGGTATGTATTCTCTTTCCACTCATATCAGCTGCATTCCTGATACCCTTCCTAAATCGCATCTTTGGAGAGGCGTCCTCAATAATAGGAACGGAAAATACCATTATCGTGTTGCTTATGGTATTACTCATTGTTGCTTTGCCATTTTCCATTCTCTATTACAACAGAAAAGGAACGCCGACATCACAGTATATTGCAGGTAGAACAGGAACTGCACATACCTTTTCAGGAAGCCTTGGCATGACACGAACCATAACGCTGGATAACTATTATCTTGGCAGTTGGTTTGCTGAGAAAAATGTGCTGCCAATAGGGACGATCATCTGTATCGCTCTCCTTATCTTTATTGGAACCATTGCCGGAGTTTCATTCCTTACAGGAACATCTGATATAGTTACGCTAAGCCTGGAGGGAGCTCTATGAATCTTATCTGGATAATCTTGTTTTTAGTACTTGCCCCATTTGTTGGAGGTCTCATCTCAGGAATAGATCGTATCGTGACAGCCCGGATGCAAGGACGAGTCGGTCCTCCCATCCTGCAGCCATTTTATGATATTGGAAAATTGTTTCAAAAAGAGAAACTACGCATAAATGGAATGCAAAATTTCTGCATCCTCTCATACCTCGTGCTTATCATAGTTGCAGGTGCAATCTTCTTTGGTGGTGGGGATCTCCTGCTGGTTGGATTCTCACTCATGCTTGCTCATGTCTTCTTAGTGCTTGCAGGAGAGACAGCAAACTCTCCATACAGCCACATTGGAGCACAGCGAGAGCTACTACAAGTAATGGCTGTTGAACCAATGCTTATCTTGTATGCTGTGGCATTTTACATCGTAGCAGGCAGCTTCACGGTGGCTACCATTATTGAACATGGTGCTCTTGGCATCTCATATATCTGGCTACTTCCTGGGGTATTTTTCGGACTTATCTATATCTTTACCATCAAACTTCGAAAGTCTCCATTTGATCTCTCAACCTCACATCATGGTCACCAGGAGCTGGTGAAAGGACTGACCACTGAGATAAGTGGACCAACCTTTGGGTTGTATGAGATTGCACATCTGTACGAGGTCGTCATCCTCCTTGGTATGATCGGCATCTTCTTTGCAGGAGCTCCACTTCTTTGTATCTGTGCACTTGTTCTACTCTACCTCCTTGAGGTGTTTGTGGACTGTAGCACTGCACGTGTCAAGTGGCAGCTTATGGTGAAGAGTTCGTGGTTGGTTATTGGACTGGTAGCGTTTGTGAATATTCTTGCGCTTTCATTATTCTGGTAAATAGAAATGTCATATATTACAAAATCTCCCTGGATTATCCATTACGATGCATCAAGCTGCAATGGATGTGATATTGAAGTGCTTGCCTCCCTTACTCCATTATATGATGTAGAGAGGTTTGGAATCATTAATACTGGAAATCCAAAGCACGCTGATATCTTTTTAATTACTGGAAGTGTGAACGAACAAAACAAAGAGATTGTGCAAAATATCTATGCCCAGATGCCAGAACCAAAGGTTGTTGTTGCTATTGGTATCTGTGCCTCATCAGGTGGTGTATTTCGCGAGTGTTACAATGTCATGGGTGGCGTAGATAAGGTTATTCCAGTTGATGTCTATGTTCTTGGCTGTGCAGCACGCCCGGAGTCAATTATTGATGGGGTTGTGAAAGGGCTTGCAGTTTTAGAAGAGAGGCAGACCGCATTAAAGGAAGGAAGAAGTATAGAGAGAAAGGTGGTAGAGGTTAACAGATCAGCAGGAAAAGCAGAGAGTGCAAATGAAAGTGAGGTTTCACTATGATGAAAGAAACTCAGCAAACACGAGTTGTTTTGGCAGCTGATCTCCTGTACGAGGTGAAACGACTTTCTGATCGCGGCGCACGTATGATTCAGCTTGGATGTACACAGGATGGAGAGGTGTTTGAGCTGAACTACTCATTTGACATAGATGGTGGGTTTGAAAATATTCGAGTGTGTACTAACGGAAACGAAGTCATTCCAAGTGTAAGCAATATCTACCTCTGCTCATTTATATATGAGAATGAAATTCACGACCTCTATGGCATCACATTCGAAGGGATCGCAGTTGATTATAAAGGAACACTGATTAAAACTGCAAAACTGCATCCGTTCCGTATGGATCCAACTGAGATGAAAAAAACAGTGAAAGGAAAAGGAAAGCTCCAAGCAAAGACTCTAAAGGAAGAGGTGCCATCAGAGTCAGTTCCAGAGCAAACAGCTGACCAAGAGATACAAACAGATGCAACAGGTGAGGTTTTCAAAGCGGTGGAGAGCATAGAGGGTAGAGGGAATATAGAAACGGTAGAGAAAGAAGAAGATAGAGAAGATAAGAAGGAGGCTGAGTAGATGGGCAAGCGTATTGTTGTTCCATTTGGCCCGCAACATCCAGTGCTACCTGAGCCAATTCATCTGGATCTTGTGCTTGAGGATGAGCGGGTTATTGAAGCGATTCCATCGATTGGATATATTCACAGAGGTCTTGAATCTCTTGTCACAAAACGAGATTACAAGAACTACGTGTTTGTTGCAGAACGTATCTGCGGCATTTGCAGTTTCATTCACTCTTCTGGGTACTGCCAGGGAATTGAGGCAGTTATGGAGATCGATGTTCCTTTACGTGCCCAGTACCTGCGAGTTTTTTGGTCTGAGTTGTCTCGAATGCACAGTCACCTCTTATGGCTTGGATGCTATGCAGATTCATTTGGGTTTGAGAATTTGTTTATGAATGCATGGCGAATTCGTGAGTCAGTCCTTGATATTATGGAGGAGACAAGTGGAGGTCGTGTTATTCAGGGAAGCTGTAAGGTGGGGGGTGTTCGAAGAGATGTCAGTAATACCCGCCTTCGAGAGATCGTTCGTTCCTTAGAGACGATTGAAACCCAGATAACCGAACTTACTGAGGTCTTTCTCAATGATTCAACAGTGATGCACAGAACAAAAGGAGTTGGCGTGCTTTCTGAGTCCGATGCCTGGAAGCTTGGAGCAGCTGGACCAACACTTCGTGGATCAGGAATTAAATCTGATATTCGAACAACTGGGTATGGAGCATATGAGTTTTTGAAGATGAAGCCAGTTGTGCACCATGGTGGAGATTGTTATGCACGGTGTATGGTACGGGCTGATGAGCTTCATAGTTCAATTGATCTGATTCGCCAGGTTTCCGATCAGATACCTGATACTGAGATCGAAGTAAAAGTTACTGGCGGTCCAAACGGAGAGTACTTCAGCCGTGTCGAACAGCCACGTGGAGAGGCAGTTCATTATGTAAAAGGAGATGGCTCAAAGAATCTCGTGCGCCACCGGGTAAGAACACCAACATGTGCAAATATTCCCCCTCTCCTGACCATGCTTGCAGGATGTGATCTCTCTGATGTGCCAGTGATTGTGCTTTCAATTGATCCATGTATTAGTTGCACTGAGCGCTAGCTAAGGCAATATACCAATACCTCTTTTTTCTCATTTTATACATTTTATCATTCATCAGTAGGTTGAGATCTATGTAAGATCGAAAAGCTCAATGTAGACAAAGCAGATCGATAAAAAAACGGCACAATGTAAAAAAAGGTTAATACAAGATACCAGTTAGAATCACAATACCAAGGAGTATCATGATTATACCGATAATAAGCCGAAGCCCAAGACGCCGTTCAAGTCGCCACTCATCGACCTTCTCTGGGGGTATGCCATAGCATACTGCAATAAGGATAATCAAAAGTGGCAGAATAAATGCAATATTGTAGAGAAGCAGATAGAACAAACCTCCATAGATGTCAGTTTGAAGGGATATCATGGAGATAATCGCAAGATAGATGCCTCCTGTGCAGGGAAGCTCAAACATTCCAACGAGGACACCTAATACAAATATAGAAGGAAGTGTTCCCTTCTTCATCCATCGATCTATTCGTGGTTTTTGTGACTCTGGAATGGCAAGCACAGGTCCTTTTCCTGGGAAAAAAACGCCTTTTATCATTACCAAGCCAAAAAGAATAGACAAAATGCCTGCAAACTTTGAGAAGTGCTCAGCGATTCCAGCCATCTGAACAGATCTGGTAAGGAGAAGTCCTGCTATATAATAAAAGATAAACACAGCACTGGTATATATGAGCCCTCCCAGCACCATTTTTCGTCTGGAATCAACAGACATGAGGTAGCCAAGTAAAAGGACAAGCACTGCAAATGCACAAGGATTAATGCCATCAAGCAGCCCAGCCCCAATAATGAGCAAAAGTGGGATCTCAGAAGATGAAACGGCAGAAGGAGGTGTTGCAGTCGTTACAGTTGCTGTGTAAATCTTCGGCACATCATTTGCTGCTAGTTCTGCTAAATCTACAGCGAAAGGTTCAAAATGAGTTCTAATCGCTTCAACACCCTCAAGGGCAATCAGATCCCCAACAAAAATAATAGGAGGTGATAGAAATGGTTTATTGAATCTGCCCTTATACTCTTCAAGCAGCAGCATCGTTTCAGGGAGGGAGAGATCGTGATATTCAACAATGATATCAGGGTGACGCTCGTGAAATCCTTCAAGCCACTCTTTTACCTTTGCACAGTTGGCGCAGGTAGCACTATAAATGTAGATATACTTAACATCTGCAGAAGTTACCTGCAATAAAAATGAGATCTTATTTTCATCTGCAGGAGATGTAGATCCATCTTGGGTTATGGTTGGAACAGAAGAAGGAATGACAGGTGCACTACTCTCACCTCCATCTTGCACTACCAGTTCTGAAAGGCGTACTGAGATCGGCTCAAAATGAGTTGTAATCGCTTCAACACCCTCAAGGGCAATCAAATTCCCAACAAAGATAATAGGGACTGATGGAAACTTTGCATTGAATCTAAGCTTGTACTCCTCAAACAAGACCCGAGATTCAAGAAGTGAAATATCATGACGCTCAACAACGATATCAGGGTGCCGTTCAAAGAATCCTTCAAGCCACGTTGATACCTGTGCACAGTCGGAACAAGTAGCGCTATAAATATAAACATACTTTGCATCTGCAGGAGTCGCTTGCACTAAAACAGCATCGATTTCATCAGAGGAAAGAGTTTGACCATCGCTATTGAATATATCTGCATAGACTCCAAAACAGGAGAGTATGAGAAAAAAAAACACAATAGAGAGGTAGGTTTGGATTTTTCTCATAAGTAAAGAATAGAAATTTGGGTTAAAACACCAAAGGATTATTCAAAGATCTACTCAGAAGCAACTTCATCAGGAGCAGCCAGACTGCTTTCATCAAAAGCGTCATCGATCTCATAGATTCCAATTACAAGAGGCTCAAGATAGCGTTGAATAGATTTAACGCCTTCAAGCACAAAGCCGGAACCATCTACACCTTCAACAAAGATAGATGGCGTGAGGACGCGATCATGTGCAAATGCTACCTTAAACTCATCAAGAAGCTCTTGATTCTCTGCAAGACCAATATCGTACTCTTCAATAATATCTGGATACGCCTGCATAAAGGCATCCATCCATGGCCTCAGTTGCTGACAGCTGGCGCAGTATTCATTAGAAAAGAGAACAAAACGAAGCGGTTCGTCATTTGCGGCAAGGTAATCGGAGATGAGTGTGTTTTCTTCGCTTGATTCCTCAAGTACAACGTCATTTTGCAGATACACAGTTGCAGAAACAAGTGAAATACAAAGAAAGGCGAGCCCTATACAGATAAGAAATGTTTTTGTTTTACGCATATCTGATATGTTCATGTTCATTGGTTTATACAAGCTGATATATTAGATTTCTGAGCTAAGAATATAGAACATATAGAATATGAGGAGGAGTTACGAAGATCAGTGCGGAAAAAAGTTTTCGCGCATACTTCAATCTCGTCTACATCACCTCACAACTATCAACTACCACTCCTCTTTGAATTTTTCAATATACTCTATTTTTTTATGATTGAACCATGTACATGGTTTTTCCATCCATTGATAACCAGTTTCAATTATTCCCTTTTAAATGAACTTTCAAGATGGAGATGAAAGCATGAGGTGTACCATAACACGCATTTATAACACACATTTTGATGATGGAAAGGTGTCTCAGTGAGACACAAAAGGAACAAAGATATATCAGAAGATATATCATGGATGTATATCACAGCTATATCTATCAACCAAGATGGAATGAAAGAAGGAATGAGTGAAACGTATGCCTATACGATATAATGCCCCAGACATTATCAATGATCCTGCATGGATGCTCTTTCATGATGAGGTAAAACGCATAAAATCAGACAAAGGAATGCTTATTCTTGCGCATAACTATCAGTCTGCAGATATTTTGGAAGTTGCTGATATCACTGGAGACAGCCTTGAACTTGCCATTCGTGCCCAGCAGGCAACAGAGGAGATAATTGTTGTGTGTGGGGTAAGGTTTATGGCTGAGACTGCAAAGCTACTGAATCCAGATAAAAAGGTGCTCATTCCAAGAGATGATGCCGGTTGTCCTCTTGCTGATCAACTAACACCTGAGATGATAAGAGAAGCAAAAGCAAGATACCCAGGAGCTCCTTTTGTCATCTATGTAAATAGTACTGCTGCATGTAAAGCTGAGTCAGATATAACTTGCACATCTAGCAATGCAGAGGAGATCGTTCGTTCCCTTCCAGATGATCTGGTTCTTTTTGGGCCAGACAGTAATCTCGCTGCATTTGTACAGCGGCAGATCCCTGAGAAAAAGATCATCTCTGTTCCAGATGGTGGAAACTGTCCCATTCATAATGCCATTACAAGAACTGCTATTGAGGAAGCACAGATGATTGGTGGCTATATCGTTTGTCATCCAGAATGCACACCGGAGGTTTCTATAGCTGCTGATGCTGTTGTTTCTACGGGAAAGATGAAAGCAGTTATTGCAGATCAGAAAATCTGTCATGTTTTTACGGAAACATCGATGCTGTACCTCCTTCAAAAGGCATGGCCAGATAAGATTCTCTACGGAGTTGATGGTGCAGTCTGCAAAGATATGCAAAAAACAAGAGCAGAAAGTCTTCTGGATTGTATTACCCAGGAAATCAGTGAGATAACAATCGATGAGTTGCACGCCCCCCGTGCCCGCTCTGCGATTGAAAAGATGCTTGCCTTGCAGTAGAGAGGAAAAGAGGTAATTAGTCAAATATTCACACTTTTTGATCTACAAAGATTGAATTTTAAGCATCTTATCGACATGAAAGCCATTAACATAGGTGAATGACGTTCATTTGCTATTGGAACTGTGAGAAATAAAAATAAGTACCTATTCACGTACAAGAAGGTACACAGTAGTGTATTCGTTTATCCATTTGCATAAATGTACTGGACATCCTTTGAATAAATGTACGAAAAAAGAAGATTCCATGACTTTACTATCCTATCCACTGATCTCACTCTCTCAACTGGAAGCATTTTTGAGAGAGGATGCTCCATGGGGAGATATAACATCACAAACGCTCCTATCCGAAAACATGGTAATACAAGCTGCTATTTCGTTTCGAGAGGAGGGAGTTCTGGCTGGAGCTGATGAGATCTCTCGTCTGTTTTTGGCACATGGAGTAGAGGTGGTGATGCATGCTCGTGACGGAGAGCTCGTTTCTGCACAGCATACGATTGCAACACTACACGGATCTGCACATGAGATCCTCCTTATCGAAAGAACGGCCTTGAATCTTCTCAGCCGTATGAGTGGAATTGCAACAAAGACTCGTGCTTATGTTGATCTGCTTGCAACAAAAGATACACACTGCCGTATTGCTGCAACGAGAAAAACAGCACCTGGGCTTCGTATGCTTGATAAAAAAGCAGCGATGCTTGGTGGAGCGGATCCTCATCGATATACTTTGTCTGATGCTGTTTTGATGAAAGATACACACCGCATGCTTATTGATATTGAAGAGGCTGTTTTGCGTGCAAAATCAATGTTTGGATATGTATTTGTTGAGATTGAGGTCGAGTCTGTAGATGATGGTATTTTGGCTGCACGTGCCGGAGCAGATGCTATTATGGCAGATAATATGAGTCCAAAACAGGTGATGGAGCTCATCGATGCACTGCGTCGTGAGGATCTGTTTGGAAAGGTGCTTCTTGAGGTATCTGGAGGGATCTCAGAGAAAACACTTCTGCAATATGCAGGAATTGGAGTTGACAGAATTAGTATTGGAGCATTAACACACTCAGTAACTGGTATTGATGTGGCACTTGAAGTCTGTCAATAGCCCTCTTTTGAGGGTTTTACAGAAGGAGATTTTGAAAGCCACCAAAGGTGATAAGATGACACCATGGGAAAGCTCCGTAATATGCACACTACACAGGACAATTAAAATCGGTAATTATGGGAATCCATTCGGAGGAGTTCGAGAGATCTACCATTACATGAGAACGTACCTTGCGAATTCTATTCATGATATTATCTTCATATAATGTTTGTCGGACATAAATTGTGAGATCCCGCTCTTCATAGTCAGGATCTGTACAACTTTCAAGGGAGATAAACGTATTCTCCTCATTAAACTCTTCTTTGACTTTCTGACAGACGGAGAGTAAAATATCTTCAAATCCCTTGTCTTTTGTAATTATTTCACTGAGTTGCCTTGATACATCATCTGGGTTTTCAATTACGATGCCAAAATTTCGAATGAAATGGAGGAGATTTTCCACTTTTGATGTGGTTGTATCTGTATAACCACTTTGATGCTCAAAGCCTCGAATCAGATCTTTTACCTGTGTTTCAGTCTGATAGAGAGGGATTGAGGGGTTTTCTGACCATCTAACTTGAGGGTGTTTCTCACTCGTTTTCATGAGGCATCACCAGATTCATTGTCATTACGTTTATGTGCAAACTTTTCCGTTATGCTACATTTACTATGTTTAGTATGTATTTTTTGTTGATATGTTTTTTGTCACTCCATCACTACAGTGACAGACTCCACACACCACCTCCATTACAGAGGAAAAGGGTTCTTTCCAGAGAGGGTTGATATACAGCCTAATACTTCTCTACACATGATAAAGGAGGTTGCGATGATGGATACTCCAAGGTTATGAATTAACCTCGGAAAGAATCCAGTTTTAATCAGATCCACTACTGAATTTGGGCTATAGATGAGAATGTACCTGTACCTTTTTTCAGAGATCAAAAATAGACAAGAGATTCAATTTTATTGATTAATTATTAGTATAAAGATTCTGCCATCGGCTGCTTTATATCTAGATGAATCATTGATATATAGTATATGAGGGACAGAGGGGTCTTCCATATTATCTTAGTTATAGCGTTTGCACTAATCCTGCCAGCGTGTGCTGTAAATGCTGCAGATAACATCACAACTGCTGCGACTGATCTAACAGCCACATGGGTCACCCTCAATGAAAAAGTCACTCATACCAAAGGCGAATCCTGCGATTATGGAAGGGGACCATGCGATTATGGAGGTGTAAAGCCATTATTCATAGCAGTTCCAAAGGAAGGAACGAGTCCTCTCGAAATTCAATTCTATGACCAAAGCACAGGAAATCCAACAACGTGGCAGTGGGACTTCGGTGACGGTACTGGTAGCATAGAACAGCATCCAAAGCATCGCTATGATAGGCCAGGTACATATTCTGTCACACTCTGGATCAGAAACGATTTTAACTCAGGAGTTTTCGTACATCATGGCTACATCATCGTCTTATCAGATGTTCCTAAGAAAATAAACGTCGTGACAAGCCTTGCGACAGGTGTGACTGATACAGAAGCTACCCTTCATGGAGAAGTTACTGATATTGGGTTGGAGCCAAGCGTTGATGTTTTCTTCAAATATGGAACGGATCCAACTCTTACTATATATCTCCGTGTGAATGCAGGAACACTTTCCACTGCTGGCATGTTCAACACAGGTATTTCCGGCCTCACAGCAGGAACCACGTATCACTTCCAAGCTTGTGCTATAACCGCTACGGACGAGATCTGCGGTGCAATTTTATCAGTTATTCCAATGGAAACATATCCCCCAACGCTGACACCGACCCCAACTCCAACGGAAACAATAACACCAACGCAGACACAAACAATAGCGCCAACGCAGACAGAAACAATTACGCAAACGCAGACGGAAACAATAACGCCAACGCA
>JAITWW010000062.1 GCA_031285085.1 Candidatus Methanofilum arcanum | reverse complement strand
AAAAAAATGCCGCATTATGCAACACAGCAGCCTCAAAAAAACATTCTAATGTAGTGTGAGCACTATGTATAAATGATATGGATATCTGCATTATTGGAGGAGGAATAACTGGCCTTGTCGCTGCACTTCGCTTTGCACGTCAACATGCTGGAAATGTCACCATTTATGAACAGGGCGACACTCTTGGAGGATTACTTTCCTCATATATGATATCAAACACCTCATCCAATGGAAGCACTCCACAGAACACCACACATTATACCATTGAAAAGTTATACCATCATATTTTTAGCACTGATACGATGCTTCTCTCTCTTTTTTCAGAACTGAATCTCAGCTCACAGCTTCACTGGTTTTCTGGATCAACTGGATATTATATTGATGGTACTATTCACCCTTTGACAACACCATTTGAAATTTTACGCTATTCATATCTTTCACTTTTTGAAAAAGCTCGCCTTGGAATATTTACTCTTCGTGCAAAGAAGTATTTAAACGAGGATCTGGATAGTATCACTGCTGAGGCATTTATTAAATCGGAACTTGGAGAGGGGATATATACCTCTTTTTTTGAACCTCTTCTTCGCTCAAAGTTTGGTCCAAATGTCAAAGAGATCTCAGCAGCATGGCTGGTAAGTAGGGTTGCCATCCGCTCCGATCGAGGAACCTCTGGAGAAAGACTTGGCTATCTGGAACATGGTTTTTCACATTTTATAGATGCACTGGAGACAGAGATCATACAAGCAGGCGGAACCATTCACCTCAACACCGAAGTCACAGATATCAGGCGCGAAGGAGAGGGATGGCGTGTAAATGATACACACTATGATGTTGTAGTATCCACCATCTCTCCTACACAGATCCAAGTACTTGGTGGTTTAGAGTGCGAACAAGTTCCCTACCAATGCTCTATCTGTATGACACTTGCACTGCCAAGGGATGTATTACAAAACATATATTGGGTAAACATGGGTGATGATGCACCATTTGGAGCTGTTATCGGACACACCAATTTTGCTCCATATGAATGGTATCATGAGCATATTATCTATCTTGCAGCCTATGCTCCACAACCACCAGCTCCAGGATATGAACAGAAAATGATTGATGCGTTCTGCAATATATTTTCAGTGCAGCAGAGTGAAATCCGCTGGCATAGACTTGCTATAGAACCATATGCAGGTCCATTGTACAAGACAGGGTACAGATCAAGAATACAAAGCAAAGAAATTGCACCTCATTTCTTTGCTGCAGGGATGTTCTCTCGCGAAAATTACCCTGAACGAAGTATAAATGGTTCGGTAGCAGCGGGTGAAGCAGTTGTGCAAGAAGTACTGAGGACAATAAAGCAATCTCAAGAGTAGTGCGAAAAAGAGAAAATAACACATGACATCAGAAGAAAAAAAACCAAATGTTTCATTGGTTATACCTGTGTATAATGATCATGAAGCACTTTTGAAAGCTCTTCCTATATCTTTGAATGCTCTTGCAGCAATCTGTGACAAATATGAGATTATCATTGCAGAAGATGCGAGCACGGATGGTTCTCAGGAGTACGCTGCTCGCCTTGCGAATGAAAACCCATGCATTCGCCATCTGCATCGGGATGAGAGAGGAGGGAGAGGATCTGCACTCGCGATTGCCGCAGAATGGGCATTATACGATATCTACGTCTATTTTGATGTCGATCTCGCAACAGATATTTCACATCTCAAAACCCTCATCTCCGCAATTGAGAATGGGTACGACATGGCAACTGGTTCTCGTCTTCTTCCTGCAAGTATTATTACTCGATCAGGTGAACGTGAGATGAAAAGCAGAGGATATAACTATTTAGTCCGTACCTTGCTCAGAAGTAAGCTCTATGATCACCAATGTGGATTTAAGGCCTTTAATCGTCAAAAGTTATGTGATATTCTTCTAAAAGTGCAGGATACACATTGGTTCTGGGATACTGAGGTGCTTGTGCTTGGACAGCAGGCAGGATATAACGTATGTGAAATACCTGTTCGTTGGAATGAAGGAAAAGGAACGACAGTGAAACAGTCAGATGTCTTTGCAATGGGTGGATCTATTCTCAAACTTTGGTGGCGAATGCATGGGTTATAAATCACAAAAAATTATCGCATTTTTCATATCTATTGCCCTTGCTGCACTTATTTTAGGCTTGATGTTTGTTCGAGTGTGGGGTGATCTCCACATTGCAGTAGGAGACATTCAGTATAACTATCTTATTCCTGCTCTTCTATTTTGCACGCTTTCCTGGCTAATTCGAGGATATCGATACCAAAAAATTTTGAATTATTTGATGATCCCAGCAGGTCTTCTCTTCTCAACCGCATGTGTCCTTTTAAGTCAAACCATAAATCTTATTGTACCAGCCCGCCTTGGAGACTTAGTTCGAGTTGTTCCTATTCATCATGATTACCAAGCAACTGTATCACAAGGATTATCATCTATTATCATCGAACGGCTCTTTGATGTTATTATCGTTGCTTTCTTTGGCCTCATCGCAGTTGTATTTATCATTGATGTACCAGACTGGTTTGTCTCAGTTATTGCTATTTCACTTGTAGTAACGGGAATAGGGATGCTGTTTATCCTGGTGTCAAAAGAATGGAAAACAACAAATAAATATCTTGCATTTCTGCTCAATATGTTCACTGAGATACGAGCAGCAGCACTCAGTCGTAATGCCATCATGATGCTTGCGGCAACATCAACTATTATCTGGATATTTGAAATATTGGTCTGTTACTTTGTTGCCCTCATGTTTCAGGTCATAATCTCATTTAACCTTGTCTTACTCGCAGTTGTCATTGGAAATCTTGTGAAAGCAGTTCCCATAACACCGGGAGGTATTGGAACATATGAGTTCGCACTTGCTGCAACATTTGAACTTGGGAAGGTTCCTGCCGCCACTGCAACGATCGTGAGTGTTGTTGATCATTTAATCAAGAACCTCATAACTCTCATTGGAGGAGTAGCCTCAATTGCGTACTTTGGAACCTGGGTTATTCCACAGATTATGGGTATTGTGAAAGAGAAGTTGTATCAAAAAGAAACAAAATAGTATTGGTACATTAATATAATAATAAATAAGTCTGGAGAAATGAATGATAGAAATAGAACATCTCCTGTTTGTGTGTGCATGGCTCATCATCTATTTTATCTTGCAACTTTGCACTTGGCTCGTTCTTCGTCCTTGGCTATCATCAACTCTTGCCCTGCCAGCATCATTTGCTGTAAGCCTTTTATGTTCTTGTCTCATCAGTTGGTACCTGGCATGGTTTGGCTTTTCACCAGCATTTACACCTGTAATCTTTCTCATACTTACAGGCATAGTGCTGGGTGAAGTACAAAGAGCACGAGTGGGTATCTCTTCTGATTTAAAAGAGGGGGGCTGGTACTATGCATTATTTTTTATTGTGTTTTTTGTAATGCTTATAATGCGAATGCTTCACCCCGATATTAATGGTGGTGAGAAGTTCATGGATCATGCATTTCTTGCATCAATGATGCAAGCTCCTATTGTTCCCCCACTTGATCCCTGGTTTGCAGGTGAATCGCTCTCAATATATTACTATCTTGGCCACTGGTGCTTTGCCATTCTTGCACTTATTGCAAAAATTCCTTCATGGATTGCATTCCAGTTTGTACTTCCAACCGTTGCCAGTATAGCTGCGGTACAGCTTTATGGTATTGGAAAACTATTATTGCATAAATTTTCCCTTTTGCCAGTAATCTGTCTTTTCATTGTCAATCCTGCGTATATTTATCAGCATATTATTGGAACAGCACCAGGAGCTGTACTTTGGCATAGCTCGCGTGTTATTGAGGATGCCATTACTGAGTATCCCTTATTTACATTCCTATTTGGTGATGTGCATGCCCATGCAATGGGAATCTTTAATCAAGCGTTTTTCCTCCTGATCATTGTATATGTATTCACACAGTGGAGAAAAATCACCAATACAGAGAAAGTAGTCTGTGCAGTATTACTTGGAATATCGCTTGGAACGATGCCCGGGATGCATAGTTGGGATGCACTCATTTATGGGATGGTATTTGGTTTTGCAGCAGTTCTCATCTGGTACCATATATCTGAGCAAAACAGAGAAAACAAAGAAGAACGCTTCATTGGTGGAACATGGCTCTCCATGTTGTGTACTCACTTGTATGCAGATATTGTAGGCATATGTAAAGATCGAAAGGAGGTTTTAGGTTCACGTGCTGTAATATTGTATCTGTGGATACTTGTTCCCGTGGTTACTCTTGTATCATATGCGCCGTTTCTTCTTATGATGCGCACATATGGTGCTCTTGGAGTTGGGTTTGTATATACAAGGACAACACTCTCTGAGTTCTTGCTTGTGTTTGGCTGGTTTTTGTTTCTTCTTGTCTGCACACTCTATTCTGACATCAAAAAAAGACCATATCTTCTTTTAATCTCTGTTCCATTCATTTTAATGGGATATTTTGTGATTGGTTTTATTCTTGTGCTGCTTGCATATCTCATTGCAAGACATGAGGGAGTAACTGATTTTCTTATTGGTTGTGGACTCTTTTTGGTACTGCTTTGCGAGCTTGTGTACATGATAGATGCAATAGGACCTGATTGGTATCGAATGAATACGATTTTTAAAGCATATCTCCCTGCATGGTTACTCATTGGAGTTGGGTCATTATGCATTGCAAGTATTCATCTAGAACGGTTCATAGATCAGAGATATAATAGTGAAAGCATCAATCGTATCAATGAGATCATCAAGAAATGTACGGTTGGTGTTACCCTGGTGGCCCTTCTTGTAACACCAGTTATTGGAACTCTTGATGGCTTTGGGCAGGTAACACTGAATGGCTATGCTTGGTTAGAGAGACATCATCCTGATGATTATGCTGCAATTGAGTACTTGCGTTCATACTCTGATGGCCGGTCTCCAGGAACGTACGCAATTGTTGAAGCATCAGAAGGTGATTATTTGTACTATGGAAGAATCTCCTCTGCTACAGGTATCCCCACGATTCTTGGATGGTCATTTCATGAGATGAACTGGAGGTCAGATAATCCTCCTGGGTGGTTTTGGGAGCGTATGGGAGATATCACTGCGATCTATGAACAGCCAAGCCTGAGTTCTGAACTCATGGCGAAGTACAATGCCAATTTGCTCATTGTCGGTGCGCCTGAACGAACACGGTATCAGATTCCAGCTGATCCAGATGCATACTTGCCATATCTTGTGCCTGTTTTTACCAAAGGTGAAACAACGATTTATGAGCGACAATGACAAGAGGGTGTGGAGCAGAGGGGTATAAGTAATTCACACTTCCTCTCTATAGGGATAAGCGAGAGAGAGGATCTGCACGAATTCATCCAGCAAAACAAGCATGCTATGATACTTTGGATTTTATCTTTTCTCACAGCTGCTATTCCCAGATCCAGTGTATGTGAAGTGAAAAGGAGTGAGTGCCTACATTTTCGTGCATACTATGCTCAAGAATGAGTCATTTTTTCATTCACAGTCTCATAATCATAATTAGAATCTCAACATGGAACATGAAGTAAAATGTATGGAAAAATCACGTATATCACAATGGAGCGATGAATGATAGAGATAGAACAGGTACTGTTTGTGTGTGCATGGCTCATCATCTACTTTATCTTGCAGCTCTGCACCTGGCTTACCCTTCGCCCTTGGCTTTCATCAACTCTTGCCCTACCAGCCTCATTTGGTGCAAGCCTTTTATGTTCTTGTCTTATCAGTTGGTACCTGGCTTGGCTTGGCTTTTCACCAGTGTTTATGCTTGGCATCTTTCTTTTACTTACGGGAGTAGTACTTGGAAGAGTACAAAGGGCGCGAGTAGGTATTTTATCTGATTTAAAAGTAGGGATCTGGTATTATGCACTATTTTTCCTTGTTTTTGCTATAATACTTGTAACACGGATGTTTCACCCAGATATTAATGGTGGTGAAAAATTCATGGATCATGCATTTCTTGCATCTATAATGCGAGCTCCTCTTGTTCCCCCACTTGATCCCTGGTTTGCAGGTGAATCGCTCTCCATGTATTACTATCTTGGTCACTGGTGTTTTGCCATTCTTGCACTTATTGCAAAGATTCCTTCCTGGATTGCATTTCAGCTTGTACTTCCAACCGTTGCCAGTATAGCTGCGGTGCAGTTTTATGGCATTGGAAAACTCCTCTTGAACCGATTTTCTCTTCTGCCAGTAATCTCTCTTTTTATTGTAAATCCTGCGTTTATTAATCAGTATCTCTCTGAAACAGGAACTTTTTATGTGCTCTGGAATAGTTCGCGTGTTATTCCATTCACCATTAATGAATACCCCTTATTTACATTCCTATTTGGAGATGTGCATGCCCATGCAATGGGAATCTTTAATCAGGCGTTTTTCATTCTGATAATCGTATATCTATTTACCCAGTGGCAAAAGCTCCTCAATGCAGAGAGAGCAGCCTGCGCTGTATTACTTGGTTTATCTCTTGGAACGATGCCGGGGCTGCATAGTTGGGATGCACTCATTTATGGGATGATATCTGCTTTTGCAGTAATTTTCCTCTGGTGTTACATATCTGGTGAGGAAAAGAGAGAAAAATCTTCTCACGTTGGAACATGGTTCTCCATGTTGTATACAGATATTGTAAGCGTATGTAAAAATCGAAAGGCAACTTCGGATTCAAGTTCTGTAATATTGTATCTGTGGATCCTTTCTCCAATAGTTACCCTTGTATCATATGCCCCATTTTTCCTTATGATGCGTATGTATGGGGCTCTTGGAATTGGGTTTGTATCTGCAAAAACAACACTCTCTGAGTTCTTTCTTATGTTTGGCTTGTTTTTGTTTCTTATTATATGCACACTCCATTCAGATATCCAAAAAAGGCCATATCTACTTTTAATTGCAGTTCCATTCATTGTAACTGGGTATTTTTTGATAGGCTTCGTTCTTGTACTGCTTGCATATGTTATTGCAAGGCATGAAGGAGTAGCTGATTTTCTTATTGGTTGTGGACTCCTTTTGGTACTGCTTTGTGAGCTTGTGTATATGATAGATGCAATGACTGGTGACTGGCATCGAGTGAATACGGTTTTTAAATTATATCTCCCTGCGTGGCTATTACTTGGAACTGGATCACTATGTCTTGCAAGCATTCATGTAGAACGGTTCATAGATAGGAGATTTGATAGTGAAAATATCGGTCGTATCAATGGGATCATGAAGATATGCACGATTGGTGTTACACTCCTCGTCATTTTTGCAGCACCATTTATTGCAACTCTGAATGGTTTTGGGGATCTGACACTAAATGGACATGCCTGGTTAGAGAAACACCACCCTGATGATTATGCTGCAATCGAGTACTTACGTTCATATGATGGCTGGGCTCCTGGGACATACGCCCTTATTGAAGCAGAAGGAGGAGATTATCAGTACTATGGAAGAATATCCTCTGCTACCGGTATCCCTACGATTCTTGGATGGACATTTCATGAGATTCACTGGAGAGCCGATAATCCTCCTGGGTGGCATGGAGAACGCCTAGCAGATATCACTGCAATCTATGAACAGCCAGATCGGAGTTCTGAACTTATGGCGAAGTACCATGCCAATTTGCTCATTATCGGTGCACCTGAACGAACGAGGTATCAGATTCCTGATAGTCCAGATGCGTACTTGCCATATCTTGTGCCTATTTTCACCAAAGGTGAAACAACGATTTATGAGAGAGTGCAATAGTTGTCTATTATGTCAGGCACAAAAGAAGAAGGGTTCTTTTCGAGGTTAATTGATAACTTTGGCGTACCCCTCATCACAACCTCTTTTATCATTCGTAAAAAGGTGTTAGGCTGCATGTCAAGCATCTTTGGAAAGAACCATCTATGACTCATGCATCTGTGCATTGTACGAGCGAAAGGATTTTGTATCCTACTAATGTCTCATCATCTACTCCAGTGGCATATGAGATCCCTTTGAAAATCGCCTTCGTATTAGATACATATTTCGCGCTTTGTATGTATCTTGCAAGAGTTTAGATGATACTTGCAGGTCTCTTTCCTCATGTATTATGTAATACGAAAGGCTTCCATAGTTCACTTTGCATAAGAACACACAAAAATATGCTTTTTTTGGCCTGATTTGACGTAAAAATATATCTCAGCATGGAAAAAAACGGTTGGCGCATGGCACTTTTTCAGATACCAATAAAATGGGAGTGAAATGCTCTCTATTTAATAAAACAACGTCAAATTTCTCCTCGAATAAAATCTCCTTTTAAAGCGGTTAAAAAGAAAAAAAGAGGGATTTAAAGTTTTATTTCATCTGGACAAGTTTTTACAAAATTTAGGCAACAAAAACATGAACAATTGGTGGTACGTTGTTTTTCATCTAAAATAAGTTCATTTCTTCTGTGAAAAAGGTACCTCATAAACGATCCTTTATGAGGTACTATATTCACTATGCCGTATGTCTCTTTTCCATTTAAGAAT
>JAITWW010000146.1 GCA_031285085.1 Candidatus Methanofilum arcanum | reverse complement strand
GTTATTCGTGTTCTGCAACATATATTGCAGTAATTTTCGCTGCAAGCGAAGCCCCAACCATCTCCTTGATATGTGCAACAAACGGAGAGAAATAGTCAAGAGGAAGACAGTGCAGGCTTTCTTCTCCTGATAGAATAAGATCACAGAGATACTTGAGATCTGTTCCAGAGAGTTTTTGCACTCGCAATAAGAAATTATCTGCACTTGTTGCATAGTGGTTTGCAACAGGAGGCAGAAGTGACTTATATGGGGCACCTATCGTTGAACAGTTCTCTCCTGTAAATTCAGGAGCCATCTGTTCTAAGAGTTTGAGATCATAAGGGGAGAGTACTCGTACCATGGAAGTTTTTTATCCCTATTTTCAAATGCTGGTTTGGTTTTTTTAGCGATTATGGAGTATTTTTTTACACACACCATGAAGTGATAGCGGTGTGCTGCATTTTCGTGTGTATATTTTTTATTTACTTTTTATTTTATTTAGTACTCCTCCTACTCAGGAGATAATCTGACAAAAGATATACTTGCTTTGTGCTTCATAGTTCATCCACATGAGTGCCAGAGCTGTTGACGCTGTATTTCAGGGTTTATATCTTCTCACAGATGTTAGGATGATGATACGAAAAAGTGTTCCGGATCATGTCTTAACAGAAGATGAGAAAAAAACGCTTGCAAAGACGCTTGATAAGGTGGAGAAGCAGATTGCAGTTTTACGTGAGGAGTTGCTTGCATGAGTCTTCGATGTGCAGGGGATATTGATACTCGCTCTCTTGAGGAGATGTTTATCAATTTAGACCCGATTCAGGCGGGTGGTCGGCTGACAAGTGAGGCAATGAAGGCAGTTATTGCGTATGCAGATGGGTACTCAGTGTGTGATAACTGTCAAAAACCAGCGCGTCTTGATGCTATCTCAAAACCACCTCTTGCAACGTTTCATAAGGATCTTGCAGCTTTTGTTGAGATGGACGAAGCACGTCTCATGCCTGGGGCAAGGAGAGGGTTTCAAGCAGTTGCCTCTTCTTTTGTGAACCCTGGCGATCCGGTGCTTGTGACTTCATACTGTCACTATACTACCTTTGTTGCAGTTGAAGTGGCTGGTGGTGTGGTGTATGAAATTGCTGCATCTCCTGATCATTATAGTACTCCTGATATGGTTGCTGAACGTATTGAGGAGGTTATTGCAAAGACAAAGCGTACTCCTGCTTTATTGTTTTTAGAAGAAGTAGATTATCAGTACGGGAATGTGCACCCGGTAAAGGAGATGGCAGCGGTTGCACACCAGTATGATATTCCCGTGCTGTATAATGGTGCATATACTGTTGGTATTAAGGAGGTCTCTGGTGCAGATTTTGGTGTTGATTTTGTTGTTGGTTCTGGGCATAAGAGCATGGCAGCTCCTGCACCATCAGGATTTCTTGCAACGAGAGCAGAATATGCTGATGTGGTGTTTCGTACATCGAAAGTACATGGGGATCTCACAGGGAGAAACTTCCCTGTAAAAGAGGTTGAGTTGCTTGGTTGCACGCTTATGGGAAATACATCTGTTGGGATGATGGCTTCGTTTCCACATGTAAAAGAGCGAGTGAAACATTTTGATAAGGAGGTTGCCCGGGCAAATAAGATCATAGATGCGCTTTTGTCAATCGAGGGAATGGAGGTTGTAAGTGAGTATCCACGAAAACACACGTTAACAAGGATGAATTCTGAGAAGTGTTTTGATCCCATTGCAAAAAAGCATAAAAAACGAGGATTTTTCCTGATTAGTGCGTTACGTGAGAGGCATGTGACAGGGATCATACCTGGGTCTACCAAAGTCTGGAAGATGAATAGTTTTGGTTTAACTGATCGTCAGGCTGACTGGGTCGCAGATGCGTTTCTTGAGATTGCAGAGGCAGAAGGACTCCATGTGAATAGATAATTGAGATTATCCTCCTTTTTCTATTCACATAGACATTATCAGATGTACAAGAGATCCAACCACAATACCGAGAAGCACGGTATAGAGACTGACTAAAATAGCATGGCGTGTTCCAAGTTCACGTGCGAGAACTGCGATGGTTGAGACACATGGAACAAATAAAACCGAGACAATGGAAAATGTATACAATTGAATTCCATTCATTAAGGTGCTTAGATCTGCACTCCCGGCAAGCACGATCAGTGTCTCAAGAGCCATTTCCTTTCGAAGAATACCAAATAACAGAGCGGTAGATGCAAAACCAGGAAGACCAAGCACACCTGTCATGAACGGTGCCATAACCGCTTCAAACCAGCTCAAAACACCAAAATATCCAAGCAACCCAAGTACAACGCTACTTACCAGCAAGAGAGGCATAGCAACAAATAAAAACTCTCGAATGTGAATCATGGAGCGAATAAGCACCTGTTTTGGACCAGGCAAGCGAAGAGGAGCCATTTCAAGTACCATTCCATACTCTGTTCCAGGAGTTACTTTGCTTAGCATTATTCCAGTTATTATTAACAGAACTCCAACCACTAGATAGATAGAAAATGCCCACCATAACCCAAGATATGTCGAAACAATACCTGCGATAATAACCGTGCGTGCTGAGCATGGCACCATCGTGATCAGAAATGAAGCAATAAATCGTTCACGGCGTGTATTTAGCTGTCGAATTCCCATAATGGCTGGAACATTACATCCAAGCCCTAAAATCATCGGCACCAATACTTGCCCATGGAGCCCAAATTGGTGCATTACCCGATCCGCAAGAAATGCTGCACGGGTCATATATCCTGAGTCTTCAAGTGCGGAGATCAGGAGATAGAAGATAAAGATAAAAGGAAATGCAATCCCAAGACCTGCCATCACAGCCATTGCAAGGGCGTACAGTACCTCATATGCAAGCGGAGAGAGGGAGAGAAGCCCCAAGGGATCCAGAATATATGTCGTAAAGAGTTCTACAACTACTTCTTCAAGTGCAGAGCCGAGCATAAACACAATACTGAGCATCAGGCCAAGGAGAAGTAAAAGGATAGGGATTCCCGGAAAGCCACGGGTAAGAAGGTAATCAAGATCAAGTTTTTGCTTTGATGGTGTATGTGATACAACCTTTTTTGCAATACGCGATGCTGCATAATGGCGATTTGCAGCAATGATCTGCTGAATTGACATCTGATGTTCCTGTTCCACCTCAGCAGTTATGATCTTCGCTGTTTCCTGCAGTTCTTCTTTTGATTTCAAGGTTGTATGAGGCCATGGCTCTATCCCTTCAAGCAGATGCAATGCTTCTTTTTTTGAGATCTGTGAGAGGCGATTCAGGCTTCTACATGCAGCCTCGATATGGGCATCGTACTGAGTGTTCCATCTGGGATGGGCAGCAGCAGAGATAGCAGGCACAATTTCACTGATATTGGTTCCATGAATGGCAGAGGTTCCAATAACGGGAACACAAAACATCTCCTGCATCTGATTGAGATCAAGCTCAAGTCCGTGTTCCTTGGCATAATCCATCATGTTTACCACAATGATGAGGGGAATGTCATACTCACATGCCTGAAGAAGGAGATAGAGGTTCCTTTCAAGATGGCGTGCATCAAGAACAACAATGAGGCTATCAAGCTCATGGCGCATAATCATTTCCCGGATAAATTGTTCTTCAGGAGTTGAGCCATTTAAAGCATAGAGTCCGGGGAGATCAACCAGAACAAATGGGCAGTCTTGAGAGCAACACAGCCCGTGTTTGAGGTGGACCGTTGTTCCAGGGTAGTTGCTGACCTCAACTCCAATGCCTGTCAGATGGGTAAAAATGAGGGATTTGCCAACGTTTGGATTTCCCAAAAGGCCTATGCGTTGTTTTTCCATGGAGTCACCAGTATGACAGAAGCGATCTCTGGGCTTATTGCAATGTCACAGTCTTTGACTGTGACAACAAGAGAGCGTGCAAGCTGTTGCGTAATGCGCAGGTGTGCACCAGGAATAAGGCCAAGATCGGTAAGGCGTTGAAGTCGATTACATCCTTTTATAGCAATAATCTCATACTGTTCACCTTTTTTTCCTTGAGATAGAAAGAATGGAGGTGTATCATGATGAGAGTCTTTTTTATCACTGGTTTTAGAAGAGAGATATGTTCTTCCAAGGTTTTTTGAAAGGTATGTATCAAGACGCTTGATGGTGTCATCTGATGCTGTATGTTCAAGAATGCAGGCCTGTGAGGATGCATCATCTGGTTTCATCCCAAGCATCTCAGTAAAAAAGCAAGACAGAACTTTATGTTTTTGATGAATTTTCCGTCCAGCATCTATTCCTTTTTCTGTAAGCGCAAGGCAGTTATTAGATTCATCTAAGAGTTCTGCTTTTGTCAGATTTGTTATGCATTGCTGGATTGTATCTTGTGTCAGATCATTGTCTCTTCGTTGTTCTATGGATAGTGGCCATCTTGGCCAGATGTGATTGGTCATATGATACTCATACAGCCATTCCAGAAGATCTTCACAAGGTGTAGTTTCCATTGCTACCTTTACTCAATTTTATAAAGATTATGGGACGGCAAAGTAGTTAATAGTTCAATATCTCGCCAGGCACGGCGAGGACGCGCTTCCCGTAGAACCATCCTCCTGCGTCGGATGGTTCGAGAGGGATCAAACTTCCGCTCTTGAGAGTAACCAGGGGATATAAAAGACGAAAATATCCAGCCAGGGGACAGCAAATACGTAAATGAACAACCGTGTGACGGGTGTGCGACCAACGGAAGCATACCCCAAGTGCTTTTACTCAATTTGTTCGCAAAAAATTGTTTGCGAAAAATTCTTTTTTAAATATTCTTTTTTACAAAATCTTTCTTTCGAAAATATAAAATCCGGTATTTGTCATATCCAAGACATCATTGGAAACTGGCTTGGTAAGCAGGCTTACAATAACCATCGCTGCAATAGAGCATACTAATGCATAAAAGCTGAAATGCATTGGCAATGGAGCTAATGGAGCAATACTATACTGTGAGATCACTCCAAAGACAAAGGCTGCGACGAGTCCTGCAACCATCGAGGCTATTGCACCCTCTTTTGTTGCCCGTCTCCAATATAATCCTGCGAGCAAAGGCACCGCAAATACGGCAAGCATCGTTCCAATTCCCATCCAGATCAGAAATGCCAAAATACTTGGAGGATTTAAGACGAGAAGGACTGTCAAAATCCCTGATGCAAACACAGCGATCCTGCTCACTAAAAGCACATCACGATCTGATGCCTCTGGCCTGAGCATATTCTTGTAAATATCCCATGAACATGTTGTCGCAATCGTAAGCATAAGTCTGTCTGTCGTAGACATAACCGCACACAACACGATCACCCCAAACAGAGAAAGAACAAGAACATTTGGAACTGCAGCTTGCACTCCAAGCATGAAGATGTAATCCTTTGCATTTGCAACATCTGGCAGGGTTACAAGCCCATCTCCAACTAAGGTAAAACCTGCAAACCCGGTAAACTTCAAGAGAACCATAATAACTGCATATATTGCAAATGTCACAAATGGAACCCATTTAAAGTATCGAACATCCTTTGCTGCAATGACATTGTTTATTACATGCGGTGCACAGGCAAGACCTACCATCAACAAGATACCAAGCGAGACTACATACTCAAATGAAAAACCATGAGCTGCATCTGTTGTCCATGGTAACACGAAGCTTGCATCTGCAGCAGCCATGGCGAGATTAATGGTTTCAATACCTCCTGCATAGGAAAGTACGATCGGTGCCATAATAACCACACCAACAACGAGCATTGCTGCTTGTACGATGTTGGTAATTGATATTGCGTAAAGACCTCCAATAACCGTGTAGATAATAACAACAGTTGCACCGACAAGGAGGGCAAGCCAGTGTGGCACATCAAACAACCATATCAGAACAATACTGATAGCGGTGTACTGGCCTGCAAGGTAGATAACAGATACGACAATTCCAGCAATCGAACTTAAGCCTCGAACTGCTTTCTCACTCTGGTAGCGGTGTGCAAGGTAGTCCTGCACAGTCATGTACCCTGTCTTTCGTGAAACCTGGAAAAGCTTCACGCCATAGAAGATGATACAAAACGAGATGGAAAGCGGAACAAACAACTGCTCCCACATCGTAGACCATCCAAGCCGAAACCCAAGCCCAGGAACCCCAAGAAGTGACATGCCTGAGCAGACCACTCCAAACATGAGAAGAGTAAACACCCAAAATCCAAGGGATTTTCCTGCAACGATGAAGTCTGATGCAGTTTTCACTTTTCGTGAACACCATACTCCAACAGCAATCATAAGTATGCAGTATATCGCAACAATTGCAACACCGGATGCATCACTCAGCATTGGTATCACTCCTAAAGGTAAGCGCCCATACGAGAAGGAGACATCCAGCGACTGCAAATGAGCCAAAAACAATAAAAAATGTTGAATCAGGTAACCCAATTATCATATGCTTCATGTTAACGTGTGACATGCTAATATTTAACACGATCGAAACTTCTCTAAAATGAACGAAATTTTCAACATGTGATATACAAGCGAACGTAAAAAAAGAAGAGAAAAAGGAAAAATATCAAAGATGAATCATAAGAATGACTTCAGATAGGACTCAAGAGTAGCGAGATCTGCAACACCTTCAATGCGTTTTATTATCTTCCCATCTTTCTCAATGACAAGTGTTGGCACAACCCGAATAGCATACTCCGTTGCAAGAGCCCCATGAGCATCCACATCGATCTTCTCTACCTCTACCTTATCCCCATGCTTTTTCTTTAATGCCTCTAAAATGGGAGTCTGCATCTTACATGGACCACACCAATCTGCATAAAAGTCCTTGATAACTGGAACTGACATAACACAGATTTCGGATTAAAAAGGGATAAAGGTATCGATAATACCTTTGTTCATGGTTTATTTTGACAAAATGGCCATAATAATACGGCCATATGCTGGACGGGTTATTACTACACCAACAATCACACCAAGAATTGAGATAATGGCAAATCCTCGCAGTGTGGAGAGATCCATAAGTGCAAGGGGAAGCATTGCAATAACAGTTGTTGTTGCTGACGCGATAATAATCCCAAGTGCCCGTTTCAAACGCTTCAGATAGATAGTTGGTGACGGCACCTTTCCTTCATGCAAGATCTCATCGGTGATAATCACAAGCTGATCAATACCTGAACCCAAAACTGCAATTAAACCGGCAATGGTTGCGAGATCAAGTTGCATCGCAATACTTGCAAACCCAAGTAAAATGAGAATCTCTGATGCATTGATAATAACCATTGGCAGCATGATTGAAGGCTCACGATATCTGAAATACACCGCAATCGTGACTGCAAGCAGTGCAAAAAGTCCAGCAATGACACACCAGAACTTAAACTGCTCACCAAGCTCTGCAGACATCGATCCTGAACCTGCTATCTTGACATCAACAGGAAGTGCTCCATTACGCAGATGAATCTCAAGAACCTGAGCAGCGTTTCGTCCCTCTTCACCAAACCCTGTTGAGGCAACGAGCGAGTTCGATGGCCTCACTGAGAGATCTGTTGCAAGCTCATGAGAGAGAGGTGCACTGTACACGATCTCGCCGTCAAGGTACATAATCAAATAATGATTATTTGGGTCCGAAACGGCACCATATGCAATTGCACCAGTCTGGAACTGCTTTGCGCCAATTTCAGATAAAGTAAATGAGACGCCCCATTGATTGCTATTTGGTGGGTTCTGAGATGGATTTTGAACACCAGAGATGACATCTCCAAAAAGCACATGCTCTGTTACTGGATTGAGAATATCTCCACTGGTCTGAATACGCAGTTCAAACTTCCCTTGCTTTCCAACAATCTCCTGGGCCTCGGCCATCGAGACGCCAGCAAGTTCAACACGAATATATCGTGCAACATTGTTCAAGCCAACAACGGTGTAGACCTTTGCATCTCTGTTTCCAAGACTGTTTACCTTATTTTCCAGGACTCGCTTCACATCATTTGCAGTGCTTTTCGAGATTCCTGGATTATAGGAGACAAGTCTCACTCCAAGCTCATCAAATAATGCTCTCAGCTCTTCTTCAGGAACTGATTTTCGAATCTCAAGAGTATTCTGCTCTACCAAGATAACATCTGCTTCAAGGCGCTCGGAAAGTGTTGTTACGAACTCATCAACTGCCCCCAGGTTCGACCACCGATCCATCTCAAATGTAACGATCTCTCCTTGAAACTCAAGTTGAATCCAAGCTCCTCCATCGAGGTCAAGTCCATACTTCAGATTTGTTGTCAGCTGTCCTTTCTCAAAATGTGGTCCTATTGCAATAACGGAGAGAATGAGCAGAATAATCAGCACAAGGACACGATAGTCTTTTATAACCTCGATATATTTTTCAATGTCCATTATGCTTTCCTCACTTTCTTATCGAGCTTGAACAAACGAGACAGTGTTCCTCCTTCTGAGTGCCACTTTAAAATGGCTACATTTGTGACCCAGGTATTGAGCAGATCAAAGAGAAGGCCAATTAAGAGGACCGCTGACATCTCGCTGATAATCGTTATCTGTGCGATTGTTGTGACAAGCCACATGGCAAAAATAGCAGCAATTGTTGTTGTTGTCATAACAAATCCGGTGTGAAAAGCACCTTGGACTTTCTCGTCAAACTTTCCTTTCCGTTGAAGCACGCGCTTTGATAACAATATATCACTATCAACTGAGTATGCAATGAGCATAAGCAGTGCCGCTGTTGTTCCAAGGCTGAGCTGAATTCCAAGAATATTCATGACAGCTGCTGTCATGGCAATATCTGCAAAAGAAGATATTATGACCGCAAGTGCAGGGATGATATTTCGAAACACGATTGTGACAACAATGCCCATACCAATAAAGGAGAGAAGGAGTGCCATGAGCGCTTGAGATTGAAGCGTTTCTCCAAATGATTCTCCGATCTGATCAACTCTTGCGCCTGGATAGCGTTCATCGATAAGAGATGACAACTCACGAAACTCATTGTCATCCATTGGTTCGAACTTGAGATATTTTCCCCCAGCAATGCCTTCATTTATGCTGATCAGAGGAAAATTTGAAAATACTGCTTCAATCTCTTCAGTAGCAGCATCACTTATGAGCGTAGCGCTGATTCCCCCCTGAAACTCAATTCCAGGCGTTACTGGTAGGCCTGTTTGTATATAGGTAAAGCCTAGCAATATCAGTGAAAGTACAAGAAGCACCATAGGAATGACACAAAGCTGTGTCGGTGTGTACTTACTGACATCATATGTAAATGTCATACAGTAACACTTCTATCTGTACATGTAATTAAGAGTAATTAAGGGTCTAAGGGTCATCGTGGTGTTCAGGTCATCATGGTGTTGTGATATTGGTTTATACTCCCAATGATTCACTCCCCATGGTTCACTCCTCCTCACTGAGGCTTGACTCAGATTTCATAGATGGAAAGAGAAGAACCTCTTTAATTGAACTGTTCCCTGTTGCAAGCATTACGAGCCTGTCGATGCCAATGCCAACGCCCCCTGTTGGTGGAAGGCCGTACCCAAGCGCAGTGACAAAATCATAGTCATTCATTGCTGCTTCCTCATTGCCGAGCCGACGAAGTTCTTCTTGTTTTTCAAAGCGCTTTAGCTGATCAACTGGATCATTGAGCTCTGAAAATCCATTTGCAAGCTCCATCCCTGCAATGAACAGTTCAAATCGTTCTACAAATCCTTCCTGCTTTGGATCTCGTTTTGCAAGAGGAGAATTTTCAACTGGATAGCCGTAGATAAAGGTTGGTTGTATTAGTTTCTCTTCGACTAGGGCATCGAAGTAGAGAAGCATCATCTCTCGTTGATTTGTAGCCTCGGTGAGTTTTTTTGGGTCGATTCCAATCTCTTTACCTTTTTTTGTGAGATCTTCCATCGACAAGGAAAAGATATCAACTCCTCCAATATCGCGTACTGCTTCTTGCATGCTCATTGCACGCCAGGGCCTCTCAAAAGAGATCTCCTCTTCATTGAATGAGATCTGCATTGTATTACAGGTTGACAACATTGTCTCGGTAATTATCTCTTCAGTTATCTGCATCATGGCATGATAATCGACATATGCCCAGTAGAGCTCAATTGTGGTGAACTCAGGATTATGGCTGGTATCAATGTCTTCGTTTCTGAAGTTTTTTGCGATCTCAAAGACTTTTTCAAACCCTCCAACGATAAGGCGTTTGAGATACAGCTCTGGTGCAATGCGCAAAAACAGCGTCTGATCCAGGAAGTTGTGATGGGTTGTAAATGGACGTGCATTTGCCCCTCCATATACAGGTTGCAAAATCGGTGTTTCAAACTCCAAAAATCCCTTATCTGTCATAATTCGTCTGACATTTGAGATAAGACGGCTTCGAGTAGTAAATGTCTGGCGCACATCTTCGTTTACAATAAGATCAATGTACCGCTGGCGGTATCGTTTCTCTGGATTGGTGAGGCCATGAAACTTTTCTGGAAGAGTGAAAAGAGATTTTGTAAGTGTGGTTATCTCTTCTGCCCATATTGAGATCTCACCAAGTTTTGTACGAAAGACCGGGCCTATTACGCCGATAATGTCTCCTCTCTCAAGGTTTTTCTTTACCTTTGAAAATGAACCTTCGGAGAGGCTATTTTTCCGAATAAATATTTGTATTCTCCCACTTTCATCACGCAGATCCATAAAAAGGGTATTTCCGTGGTCTCGAACTGCATATATTCGTCCTGCAACTGAGACTTTTGAAGCACTTGGATCATGAACTGCATCTGTATATTCAGTAAGGACCTCCTGCATGGTATGGGTTCTGTGGTATGCGGAAGGGTACAGTGCAATTCCTTCGCTTTGTAAGCTCTCAGCCTTTGCCAGGCGCTGTTCTTCAAACTCGACTCCGCTTCTTTCTGCCATGAATGCTGTTACATCTTAGAAGAGAGCGCTATTAAACGTGTATGGCTTGGGTGAACTCAAGGATAGTTATAGGAAATATTATTTTTAGCGTTATGCCGTGCAAAAAAAGAATGAGTAGAATCTCTGCGAGATGTGAAGTCATGATATCAATTCTATACCAGTGGTGTAAATAGCTCTATAGTGGTGTAAGTAGCCCTACGTATCCATTTGTGCAACAGGTATCCCCCGTGCTCGTTGTGGCACAGGCAAGGAAAAAATGCAGTATGCCCGTACTGAGACTAGAAATGTCAGCATAAAATATGCCAGGGCTCGTTAGTGTTCCTGCCTCTACACGGGTGTATGGTTCGAGCCCCATCGATGTTGAGTATTTGAAAAATGCAACAGTGTTTGGTTCTCCTGCCATATCTGTGATTTCTCCACGGAGGGTGGCACTTGTGCTGGTCAGATTTGTATAACCACGTACAACGACGCCGACTGGTACTGGTGTTGGCGTTGGAGTCAGCGGTGTAATGAATGATAAAATGTTTCCACAGACATAGGGGGGAACATACCCGGGTTGAAGGAGGCCACATGCTTGGAAGTAGTACGTGGTTCCTGGTGTGAGACCGGAAAGGGAAAGGTTGAAGGGGGAAGGAGTATAGCAATAGAGTTGAGAACCACACCAGAGTACTTCTGCGTCCTTCATGATAGAAACGTCAAGATTTGGATCTGTTCCATATTTGAAGCGCCATATACCATGGCTTCCAGCCACCAAATAAAAGAATTCTCCACGAAGGGTGGCCTCTGTGGGGGTTACACCTGCTGCACTGTATGTGGCGATGCTTGATGTTGGTGTTGGTGTTGGCGTTCGCGTCTGTGTTGGTGTTTGTGGTGGTGTTGGTGATGGTACTGGTGTTGGCATTCCCGTCGGTGTTCGCGTCGGTGTTGGTGTAATTATTCCCGTTTGTGTTGTTGGTGATATTGTTGGCGTTGTACTTCCCGTTGGTGTCGGTACTGGTGTTGGCATTCCCGTCGGTGTTCGCGTCGGTGTTGGTCCAATTGTTCCCGTTTGTGTTGTTGGTGGTATTGTTGGCGTTGTACTTCCCGTTAGTGTCGGTACTGGTGTTGGCATTCCCGTCGGTGTTCGCGTCGGTGTTGGTGTATTTGTTTGCGTTCGCGTTGTTGTTAGTGTAATTGTCCCCGTTTGCGTTGTTGTTTGTGTTGGTGATGGTGTTAGTGTTGGTCCAATTGTTCCCGTTTGTGTTGTTGGTGGTATTGTTGGCGTTGTACTTCCCGT
>JAITWW010000121.1 GCA_031285085.1 Candidatus Methanofilum arcanum | reverse complement strand
TTGCCCATGTGTCCAGCCTCATCTGGAGCTTCGACATGCACATATACTAGATCCAGTTCTTTGAGTGCATTAAGAGCGTAACGTGCTTTTGCCATGTAATCAGTATCAAGGTAGCCTGTTGCGCCTGGCACTGAGATCGCTTTCATTCCCGCTGCAATTGCAATTCCCTTTAACAGATCTACACCTGATATCACTCCTCCTGAGATCCCAAACATCTCTGAAAATGCTTTCAACTGTGGACTTTTTCCCCCATTCCATGGCCATATCCAGTTTGCAGGTGCTTTTCCAGCCTTCATTCGTGCCTTGTTTATTGGATGATCTTCTAAGATTGCATGTGCTTTTTCCATATATGTGAACAATCGCTTCGCATCCTTCCCACTTGGAAGCAATTCGTGAATCTTTTTTCCAATCATATTGTGAGGGGGCTTTGTTTCTGCACCTTTTCCATTTGGCAATATGAGAAGATTTCGATAACTCACTCCATTATAAAAATGAACCTCAGAGATAGCCGAAAGTGCAGCAATTAACTGAGCTCCTTCTTCATTTGAGATATGGCCTGCTGTTGAATCAATCATGATACCATTCTCAATTGTCACAAGATTACAACGGTATGCAATGTCTGTCTCAACGAGTGAGACACCAATACTCAATGCTTCAAGAGGTCCTCGTCCGGTATAGTTCTCTTTTGGATCATATCCTAACAGTGAGAGGTTTGCTACATCGCTTGCAGGTTCAAGTGAATCAGGAACTGTTTTTACAAGGCCCATCGCCCCTTTCCGTGCGATTTTATCGAGATGTGGAGTGTGTGCAATCTCAATAGGTGTTTGATTATCATACTCTGGCAAAGGCTCATCTGCCATGCCATCTGCAAGAAGAATTACGTATTTCATAACATCGGCGCGTATTTGTACCTTCACATTAGCGTTTTCGCTAAAAATACATGTGTATATGAACTCTTTGACAAGAGTGCTAAGTGTTGGTCTTTTGGTTTACGGTTTACAATTCTATACTGGCAATGCTGCGCGTACAGCCTGCACAACGCTTTCATAACTATTTATTGATGGCTTCCATCCAAGTGCTTTCATTGCATCACAAGAAAGTTGCATTTTTGGAACATCGCCAACCCAGCCCCTATCTCCTCCTGTATAGCGAAATGGAACTGATGAAAGACCCATCTCTAGAGCAACAATCTCTGCGATTGTGGTTACATCTATCCAGTCATCTGAACCGATATTGAGATAGTTTACCTGCTTTTTTGCGTGTTCTGCTCCAAATAACATCGCTTGCACACATGCTGAGACGGAAAGGTATGATTTCGCCTGTTTTCCATCACCTAATATCTCAAGTTCACATGGGTTCTTTCGAAGTTTTGCTATGAAATCATAGATAACTCCATGATTACTGCGCTCCCCAACAATATTTGCAAACCGATAGATCCAGCTCTGTATCTCAAAACTGTGACAATATGCAGATATCAGGGCTTCACACGCGAGTTTTGAAGCACCATACACAGATACAGGCTCCATTGGAGTATAGGTCTCTGGTGTTGGAATAACCGTTGCTTCCCCGTAGACAGTAGATGTTGAGGTAAATACCAGTTCAGGGATCTGATACTGCCTCATCGCCTCAAGAACCTGATGTGTTGCAATAATCGTATTTTGTAGCTGGCGCTTTGGATGCTCTGCACTTGCACGAACATCAGGGTCTGCTGCAAGATGGTAGATGCGGTCCACTCCATTACATGCCTGCATCCATTCTTCATGTATGAGATCTTTCTCGATAAGTGTCACTTTTTTTTGAGTAATATGGGAGAAAAGGTGTTTTTTTCTTCCTGTAATCAAAGAATCAACAACAATAACCTCATCGCCTTGTGTGACCAGGGCATCTACGAGATGTGAGCCAATAAAACCAGCTCCTCCTGTGACGAGACAACGCATCTCATTACTTTGGCTTCAAGGCATAAAACCATCATTGCCTATCAGTTGTACAAAACCTCTCACCTGTATGTGCATTACGCCATCTGAAGTGGATCGACTTTCATGTACTCACGAAGAACTGTTGTTGCATATCGTCCCGGGCCAAGTGAGAATGAAAACGTTTCTGCTTCTTCATCAAGATACTGTGCCTCAACATCTGTCTTTAAAAGGATAGAGCGAGCTGCTCCATCAAACCTCATTCCGAGATCCTGAGATGCCTTGTGATATGATGTTGCGTCTATCTCATGAGTTTCCATCAAT
Source organism: Candidatus Methanofilum arcanum (assembly GCA_031285085.1). Lineage (GTDB taxonomy): Archaea > Halobacteriota > Methanomicrobia > Methanomicrobiales > Methanospirillaceae > Methanofilum > Methanofilum arcanum. The sequence continues at coordinate 1,814 of JAITWW010000121.1, read as the reverse complement.
TTTTGCATAATTTCATCATCTTTTCCTTCTATGCTCACCTGTGTCGCTCCTGGCATCATCAGTGCTGGTTCAATCCTTCCTCGCTTCATCTGCATCATAACCGTTGTACGTGTTCGTTCAGATACAACATCACAACGGCCATCTGTGAGTAGAACTCTGTCTCCAACATCAGGCATCAATCCTCTCCCATCAGATAACCTTGCACTCAGCGTGAGATTAAAAAACCAGGACTGCACTGCACCAACAAACATGGAACGAAGTGTCTTTTGAAGAACACAGAGTGCGTGTATGTGTTCATCTGGATGCTTTTCCAGATGATATAAAATGGAACGCTCTAGTGAGAGTTGTAATGGCAAGTCACGAAGAGCCCGTTTTGGATCTCGTGACTCATAATACTCTCTTCTCGCAGACTGTGTCTCTTCTGGCTCATGAACCGACGCTTCCCCCACAAAGACAGCAACTGCTTGCTCGTAGTCCTGTTTTAAGATCTCAAGTCCTACTTTATGCGTAATTGGTCGTTTTACACCAAAACGTTGAATCCCAAAATAGTTTGGAATACCTGCCTTTACCACTTCACTGATAGCATGTATCGGTATACTGAGATTATCAAGATTTGTTAGGTCTCTCACTGTTATTTTGAAATGATTTCCTTGAAGCTGGCCAAGAGAGAGTGGACGTTGCATATATCCACAGGGTTCAAGACGCATATCACGAATAGACAGTGTATTGATCTCTTCAGGAGTAACACCATAAATGGAGATATACTGTGTTGTAACTGCTGTTTTGTCTTTCGTTCCAGAGAATCCAATTCTTTTTGTGCTGATACGAAGTCGTTTTGCAATCTCTTTAACAGCTCGCTGTTGATCCCAATTCCTCTTTTCGAGTTTGCAGATGAGATATTTTCCATCTGTGTAATGATGCTCTGCTATCTCTGTGACATGAAAATCTTCTGGATGTGAACGAAGCATCCCACCTATCCCGAGAGTATCAGACATGTACCAGGAAAGGCCAAGTTCTTCTTCTGAAGCATACGGGGTGTGCATCATAGTAAGCTCAGATCCCCGGTCAAGCGATCGATTTGCTCATTGGATGCTGGCCCAAGTCCGAGTGCTGTGATGGTTCCTGGTGGGATCTCGGTGAGCCCGGCATCCTGTATGAGTGATGCAGAGATTCCTGCTGCTTCTGCAAGTGATTTTAGTTCATATAATGTTCTGAGATCAGTTGCTTTGAGAACAATCTTTTTTTGCCCTTCTGTGAGCCATTTCTTTCTGAGAATCGTACCACAGGCATCATATGCTGATATCGAAGCATGTGCTATCTGGGCACATCGTTTTCCTTGACTCATCTTTATATCTGTTCGAATTATGAGACATTGTTTATATTCGAATTGACGTTCACTCATATCGTTCTGTTATGATTCAACGTGTACAAGTATGAATCTTTGAGTCTGAACCATCGGTGATGAAAAAGGGGTAGATCATAGTAATACGTTAAATATCTGTATTTTCTATAGGTATGGAGAGTGGCATGATGTACAATGGATATGATGTGATCGTGGTTGGAGCAGGTCCATCTGGGAGTGCAGCAGCACATGCAGTAGCGCAAGCAGGTCTTCGTGTTTTGTGTGTTGAAGAGCATGCAACGATTGGATATCCTGTTCAATGTGCTGGACTTTTGTCAAATAACGCATTTCATGAGTGTAGGGTCACAAATGACTCTGTATTTCACTCTGTTTCTGGTGCAACACTTGTTGCTGGGTCATCCTCTTTTTCATTTGATGCGAAAAAAACAAAGGCAGTTGTTGTGGATCGAGA
>JAITWW010000026.1 GCA_031285085.1 Candidatus Methanofilum arcanum | reverse complement strand
TGGTGAGAAGAACCTGCGTGAAAATCTTGAGCTTGGTGCGGTGGAGATGTTATTGCTCTCAAGCCGTCTGCGAAAGAGTAGACTGCGTTTTGAGTGTGATAACTGCAAGTATACAACAGAGCTGACGGTGCAGACTGAGCCAGGGAAGGATATCGGAGATGTAGATGCTGGATCTTGTCCAAATTGCACCGCACCTCTTGTGCTCATTGAAGAGATTGATATCATTGATGAGCTCACTGACCTTGCAGATGCCAGTAATACAAAGGTCGAGATTATCTCAGATGATTTTGAGGAAGGAAGTCAGCTATTCTCTGCATTTGGTGGTATTGCAGGAATTTTGAGATATAGAACAGGATTTTAAAGAGAATAAAGCAATGTACTCCACAACCTATAATTTCATTTCATCTCTTTTATGTAAAGTCACAGGACGGGATAATGCACTGCTCACAGATGGAGGAGAGCATGCAGATCTTGCATCAACAATTGCATTTGCTATTGCTAAAGAAGAGAAGCGAAATCCTGCCGAGGTCGCAACAGAGTTAGTTGAGAAGATCAGAGAAGAGCTTGAGGCCGAGATTGATTGCACGATAACGACTCTTGGTCCATATATCAATTTTGTTTTTGGTTCTTCATACTGTGCACGAGCAGTAGAGCTCGCCCAGGTTCTTGGATATGGAACAGGTGTGGTGTCCAAAGATCCACAGCAGGTGTCTATCTGTTTAGAGCATACAAGTGCCAACCCAAATGGGCCATTACATGTTGGTCATATCAGAAATACCATCCTTGGAGATACGCTTGCACGTTGTTTTAGAAAGGCAGGGTATCCTGTTGAGGTGCAGTTTTATGTCAATGATATGGGTCGTCAGATCGCAATCGTGAGCTGGGGTATTGAGTGGCAAAAACAGGATATGAGTCATGCTTCCAAAAAAGGGGATCATCTGGTTGCTGATGTCTATATTCAGGCAAATCGGGATCTTGAGGCTGAACCGGCTCATGCAACAGAGATTGAGAAGTTAATGCAAGGTGTGGAAGCGGGTGATCCTGAGGTCTTACGTAGATTTCGCGTGCCGGTCATGCGCTGTCTGAATGGATTTAAAGAGACGCTTGCACGCCTTGATGTACAGCATGATCGTTTTATTTTTGAAAGTGATTTTGTCAAAAATGGAGATACTGAAAGGCTTCTTGCAAGGATTGCTCGTCTTCCTATTGCAAAGCATGAGGAGACATTATCTCTTGATCTCAGTGAGTACGGGTTTGAAAAGGAGTATGTGCTGCGCCGTTCTGATGGAACAAGTGTATATGCAGCACGTGATCTTGCGTACCACCGCTGGAAAGCACATAATTTTTCTCGCGTCATTGATGTGCTTGGTGCGGATCATAAGTTGATTGGAAAACAGCTTCAGGCAACCCTTGAAGTGCTTGGAGAAAAGCCTCCTGCGATTCTTTTTTTTGAGTTTGTCTCACTTCCAGAGGGTTCCATGAGCACGCGGCGTGGAAAGTTTATCTCTGCTGATGAGCTGCTTGATGAGGTGCTTGAGCGAGCGAAAGCAGAAGTTGCGGCACGCCGTCCGGATCTCAGTGATAGCGAGCGGGATGCAATTGCAAGGTCGGTCTCGGTTTCTGCGATTAGATATGATATCGTAAAAACAATTCCAGAGAAAAGCACTGTGTTTAACTGGAAAGAAGCACTTGATTTTGAAAAGCAGAGTGGACCATATATTCAGTATGCCCATGCACGTGCATGCAGTATGTTACAAAAAGCAAGAGAAGCAGGATGGGCAGGGGAATCTGCTGTATCTTCTTCTCTTGTTTATGAAACACCCTATGAGATAGCGCTCGTAAAACATATCGCGAAGTTTCCATCTATTATTCAGCAGGTTGTTTCTGATTCACGTCCACATCTGCTTGCTATCTATGCCCGTGAGCTTGCTGACCTTTTTAATTCATTTTACCATGCCGAGCCAGTATTAAAGAGTGAGGGTATTACCCGTGAGAGTCGGCTTGCTCTCGTTGCTGCAACACAGAATACATTACAAGAAGCACTTCTCACCCTTGGCATTGATCCTCTCTCAGCAATGTGAGAGAAGCAGTCACACAATGTACACCTTTTTTCCAATGTTTTGTCTATTATCAGTCAGGAGTTACGCAAAACTGCGTTCTTGTTGACCATGGTTGATGAGCATTGATTTTCATGGAAATAATTGATCCCAACTGAGAGAGAGAATAGCTGGTTACAATCCAGAGTTGGCATACCCCACTCCAACGTTTCTCACGTGTAGTACAGGTACACCGTTCATAAAGCCTTTCGGCTCTTTCATTTGGAGTTGTTGTAGTGCAGCAAAAAAAGAGGGAGTTGTCGTTTGTTTATACTTATGCTATCAGTGGTGCAAGCAGTGATAAGACCAGTGGTAAAATCAGTGGTTGGAACACCACTCCACCATCAGTCAGATCATCATCAGTCAAATCATCATCAGTTAGCTCGTCATCGGTTAGATCATCATCGGTCAGATCATCGCCAACAAGGTCCGTGATGAGTTCGTTGTCGTCTTCATCCTCATCTAGCGCAGAGACGGAACCAAAGCCAAGGGAGGCGTCAGAGCTGGTAGCCATGACGGCAGAGGCACCATATAAGCTTACTGGGGGAGGTGTGATACCTGGGAAGCCTCCAGATGTTGGTTTACATTCTCCATCTACCAGTTCTTGGTTGTCATCACAGGTCTTGGACTCGATGGGAACACAGACCGTGCCAACAAGTTCATAGTCCTTCCCAGCGATGGGAGGACAAGGATCTGGATCCGCGTCGCTGCTGTACACACCGCATTTTCCATTGTCAAGCTTTTCCTCGCCACTGGGGCACTCGCCGCCAAGGGTAACTTTGTCATGACACTTTTCATTCTCATCCTTTTCTTGATTAGAGCCACACTTTGTTGGAGGGACATTCGACGTGGATTTGCAGCCTCCCTGCCCATCTGAGTCAGAACCAGCGGGACAGGTCTCTATGGTGGGGTCGAACTCGCAGACTCCAGTAGTGGGATTTCGATCCCCACCTAAATCACAGATAGGTGTGGAGGTTTTAGTGCAGACCATCTTGCCTAGATCATACTCATAACCAATGGGGCATTGATTTAGATTACGGAAACACTTATCACTGAGCTTATCATCATCACTTATTATCGTATAACCGGGCGGACAACCATCGTTCTCCTTCCAGTCGCCATAACCCGTATTTACACAAATTGCACCAGGAGTCTGCCCAATATGGCCTTTACAAACAGAAGAAGGCTGTGGGCCAGTAGTAGAAAGAAGCAGACATCCAGGATTCTGAGGTGGATCAAGCGTCGGACATATCTCTGCATCTAGTGCTTTTATTAGTGCCTCTAGTGCCTCCTCAGTTACTTTGCCGGTTAACAGCAGATTCTTTGTGTCAACACAGTTCTGCCCAACTAGCACACCATCCTTACAACTGTCGTAGTTATCCGTGTTGGGTATGCTGCAGTCTCCATCCGAGAGTAGAGTGCCGCCTTTAGTCTGGCATTCGCTCGCTCTTTGGGCCGCTGTTTTTACAGTTTCAGTAGTAGTTCCGCAGCTTCCATCGATCGCTGGCGCCCCACTTTCACAATATCCCTTAGAGCCACCCTGGCCCGGCTTAACACATTTGTTTTCGCCATTGATTGACTTCCACACTCCACCGTTAGCAGTGCACCTCTCTGCGTCTGTTCGTACACTACCGTTTTCAATATAGCATTCTCCATTCATCCATTTCTCATCTGGCAGGCAACCAGAGGAGGGCGGAACAAATGGACCGTCTACTGTATTAATACAGCCGTCTCCACTGGTGGCCTTTGTCAAGGGATATTGGCAACCAGGAACGCCAAAACTGGAGACAGGGTAGCAGAGCCCTTTATAAAGCTCATAGCTTTCAGGACAGTAGCCGTTATTATCCTGCTCGTACGGGTGTGGTCCCCAGGGATTTTCTTCTTCTCCTTCTTCAGCCGACGGACAGTCATCGACAGTAATTAACTCCGAGAAAAATGCAGAATCACCGCCGGGATAGCCAAGTTTCGCGAGGTTGACATGGTTTCCTGCAACCGAAACAAGACACCATGTACCAGCTGATACCTCCACGGATGAAGACCCTGATGACTGTCTACTTTTAGACAGAGTACTAGATACATGGCTATTCGTAATTACTTCTGAATTAGGTGGACAGAGAGTATCTTCATCCACTTGAAGTGCGTGCAACATGGTACCGGCTGGAACACCGACAGAAGCAGAAGCACAAAAATGATCCCTGTAGCTTTTTGTACCTTCCTCAGAGTACAGAACCGAAGCAACAGGTGGTATGCAAAAGGCAGTTACAAGGACACATAGAAGCATGATCCTCAGCAGAGCATTCACATTTAAATTACAGATTTTCATTTGATTACCTCAAATATTTATTTGGTTTAGTTAAAATCAAACATTTATTCATTACTCATTATTTATTAAGAGGATTAATCAACAAATGGAATTTAACAATTTGTAACCACATAAAAAGGTAAATTTTATTTAAAACAAGTTATAAAAATTTACTAAAACTTACTATCATTTCAGAGTGTTATGTAGTTGCAATCCATAACCGTTTTGCATCAGCAGAACGTTCGACTCTGAATTAAACATGAAAGATAATGAATGTTTCGATTTTACATTATCTATAATTAATGTTTCTTTTGAATTCGGTACTTTTTATGAAAAATCAGAAAATTTTCATACTTAAAAATATAGGTATAACATCAATTCAGCCAAAAAAGAAGAGAAAAAAGCACAAAAATCAAATTTTTCAACCCTTTTTCAGTAATTCGAAAAAAAAAACGTTTACACATAGTAAATAATTTGATTCATTTCAAAATATCTCATACTTTTTAGTAATATTTTAGAGGATAGACTACTTTCTACAAATTCATAAGACATTATAATATACATTTATAACAGCATCCAAAAATCGGTTTTCACGGTGGAAGGATGCTTGTCATTACATAATATCACCTCTTAAACTATATCCAATAGATGATTTGTTTTGAAAAAACCATTTAAAAATGTTACATTTCTCTATTTCTAGATGAGAACTAGTCGTAAGAGATAGTGGTTCTGCAGGAACGATAATTGCTAGTGCAGCGTGGCTTAAATATGTCCCCCTTAAATTCAATCCTAAAACTTATACGCGGAGCAACTTTCCTTTATAATTCCATTGAAACGGCTTTTTTAAAAATGTATTATAATATTCAATATAATTTTTTATTTTATTCTCAAGTTCATCAATTGACTTAAAAGATGCCCGTTTATTCAAAAGATTCCTTGTAATAATGCTAAACCAGCATTCTATCTGATTAAGCCATGAACAGTGCTTTGGTGTATATACAAACACGATTTGATGCGAGTTATCCATTAAAAATTCGGATCTAGATTTCTTATTTTTGAGAATTCCCTTTTTTCCTTTTATTCCCAGCGTTGATTCATCAATATTCTCTATTTTTGCTACCAACCGAACCAAGCTTTCAGACATATGTGTGTTCAAATTGTCCTGTATAAAAATATGCTTATCGTTGGGGAAAAGTGAAATAACAGATTCGATGTGCGCTAAATAATCTTCTTCTTTTCGTGTCGGCTGAATCATTGGTGCAACGATCTCACCTGTAACAACATCTCTGGATGCAATGATTCCCGTTGTGCCATGTCTGATATATTCAGGATCAATCCGTTCCGGCTGCCCAGGTTCCATGAGCTGTTTGGGATTGGCATGCTCTTTGGCCTGGATTCCCATTTTTTCATCGCTTGAGTATACATGCCCTCCCTCTTTTGCAAATTCCTCAGCAGAATGATATATTTCGCATATTGCTGATACAGATACTTGGAATTGCTCCATATCTTCTATGTGAGGATTCAGCCAACACCGAATCCTATGCGGCTGGAAATCTTTTTTTCTAAATAACGTCTTACTTGTCGGACTGATATGTTGTCCACTATGCCACATTTTATGACTTCTTTTTGCAGTAATCCTGGTGTCCAATGTGAAAATGGCAAATCGAGTTCCGCCGGATCTATACAAGCCATTGCTATAATAGTGGCCATTTGCTCATCCTTAAATGTTGGAGGGCGACCAGACCTTTGTTTGTCTGAGAGGATTTTTTCGATAGTGCTGCGGATTTTATGCGGGCTTTCCGCCTCTATACGTCGCAGCTCTTCATATTGGATACTATATCTGTCTCGCCATACTTTTACGGTTTTAGGATCGATGCCCATACTCATTTCTATTGCGTTATTTTCCAACCCGTTGGCGGCATGGAGTACTATTTGTGAGCGGATTTTTAAATGCAAGGGGGTGTGCGTCCCAACTGCATATTCAGTTAAGATTCGCTTTTGCTTTTCACTTAATTCGACTTTAGATGCTGTTTGACGTGGCATTTTGATCAACCTCATTTTATTTTTATTCCAGCATTTTTTATTTTGTCTAATATAGTTTTGTCAAAGGAGGTATTTAAGCCACGCTGCACTAGATAACAGTGAGCAATGAAACATAAAAATAGTACCTTTTATTTTGTACTTTCACAGGAGGGTTTTTTCGTACATAATATTGCTTGTAACATACCCTCGCTATAGGTATCGGTAGCAAAATAAACAAAAAATTAACAATATGAAAAAAAATTGTGAAAAAATGGCACTTGGATCAAGTTATGTACAAAAATATTCTATTTTAAGAAGAAAAAGAGGTTTCTCATAATTGGTATATGAAATATCATGGAAATTAATTTTTGAAAACTGCAAAAAAAATGTCCGTTTTTCATAAAACTCATCGCACGTAATAAACTTTATGTAAAAGTTTTACGAAGTTTGATGTATCATTATTTTCATCAAACTACTTGCTATACCCCTTTGAATTTTTTCGAATGTTAACAATATTACGAAGCTGTATTACATAACTGATAACTTCATCCAAAAAAAAATCGGCTCTGGATTCTATCTTCGTTTTATGGCGAAAAACAACCCATACAGAGCATGTACATAGACATTTATGATTTGAATACATAGATGAAATTTTTGTTTACCGATGTTAGTCCTATCTGTACCTTGACTTCGTGGAGCACTGGGATGAAAGAGAAAAATGACACTTTTTTACATATCCGACTCATTTCATTGAATGGATGGCCTGTGCCAACCTCCTTACACATATACCCTGCGGCAGATGGAATAGTTCTCCAGGTAATTTCTCTGAATTCTTTCTTAATCTTAAACGTACTGACTATACTGCCAGATTTCAGAAAATTCGACATCTCGATCTCCCCATGAGTAGTTCTGATCTTTTGAAATCACACTATGGGTAGGAGGAAGGAAGGGAGGTTTTATAGGTGTTCATAGAGAATTATCCATCCTTTTCTTAGATCTTACACTTTTGATTCCTTATTTCTTCAAAAGAAGTTATATGCACATGCACTTATATGTGTTTTTCATTTTTCTGGGCTGGCAAATCAATAGAGAACTATCACAGAACATTGAAAGAACTGTACATTGTAGAGAAATGCAAAATCGGAAAAGAAAGAAAGGCAAAGGACTCATATAAACAGATCACTGAGGGCATTCATTCGCCTTGAAGCAGTACAAAAAAAGAAAACATCCCAATTTATAAATGTAGCTGTTCACCCACCCACCAGCACCTAACTGGATACTGGAAAATAGGCAATTTACATGAGATCTGATTCAGATATTCCCATCATCTCACAAGCTGTTTTTGTGTCCATTCCACTGGATATCAGTTTCTTGGCAGCTTCGATTAACCCTCTCTTCTCCCCTATCTCAATCCCGGTCATGTTCGACAGTTGTTGGTCAAAATAAATAAGGCCTAATTCAAAGAAAGTATAGCGAGCCAAAAGATTGTAACATGCATGAAAACTCACTTTGAAAAATAGGTGACTTCTCAAACAACAATTATCGAACATGATCCATTTTTACGAAACATTTTTCGACACATTTCTCCCCGACAAATACAATCGCCCAGCAACGGATCTTTTTTCCTGAAAATTCTTTGGCTGATCCGTATTCTTTCAACTGTTTTGTTGCCTGAGAAAGTGTCTTGCTGAT
>JAITWW010000123.1 GCA_031285085.1 Candidatus Methanofilum arcanum | reverse complement strand
ATTTGTCGGTTCTGGGATCATAGAGGCTGGTTGCAAAGTAATTGTCAGCAATCGAATGAAGTACGCTGCATGAGAGCAACAACTTCCATTTGTCTCTACCCCACAATTTGGGATGCACCCTATTTTCAGACAATCAACGAACACGGGAACAACATTCTTCATGTTGCCAGAAAGTTAATTTTTGCGGCTTGAGATGAGGTAAAGCTCAGTTTTAAATATCATCAAACTCATAGATTTTATGAGAGGTGGCATTTTTAAGAGAGTTGCGTCTTTGCTTTTATGCATACGGTGCACACTCCCGACTTTTAATGGCTATCTGAATATGTCACTTTGTGATGATAGTGATGGTTAGAACAAAAAAGCTCAAAAGAAAAAATCCATTTTTCCTTGATGTATCACCAAAACCATGGGAAAAAAATGCCTATCCAAATATCCCATCAATACATCTAGATTCATATGCACAAGTGCATGAACTCATTGCCCAAAAGATAAAAACTCCTACGAAAGATATCGGCATTATCTTTGTTGGAGAGAAAGGATGTGGAAAATCTCACCTTTTGTGGCGTTTATGCAATGATGCACAAGCCGCAGATGCACCACTGTTTTTTGCTTCCATAAACCCCCATATCGAACCAATAAATCCGATGCGGTACCTCATCACTGAGATTGCCTGGAACTTTTCATGTGAAGTAGATGATTTTTTAGGTTGCACTCAATTTCATCGCCTTATTGCTCTTATCATGCAGGAATTTATGAGAACAGAGGAGAATGCTGAGGAACTCTTTCAAAAAACTGGATTTGAAGAAAGCATATTCTCACTTCATGCTGATAATGCAATATCTTTTCTTCTGGATGAAAACCCCAAGTATCATAAAAAAAGTCTTCTGTTTTTATTTCGATGCTGTGATGTGAAAACAAGAAAAAAGGCATTTGAAACACTGAACACCATAAGTGAAGCTTTGGCCCAGGAATTGTTGCTCACTCTTGGCCTCCTTATCTCTCGTTATCATCATTCCCTTCTGATATCCTTTGATCACCTTGAGCTCATCAATGACAATGAGCTCCGACCATTTAAAAAGATAATTCTGACTGTTTTGGGATTTAGTCAAGGAATCATCCCATTCATTCTTACAAGAACTGATGAGTGGAACGAGATATCCACAAAAAAAATGGATACAAGTGTTGTTCAGAGGTTTGGAAATCATATCACAAGTACACCCTGCTCTGATGGAGATATCGAAGAGTTGGTCAGAGCTCGCTTTCAGTTTATGACTGATGAAGATCGTAAAAAAAAGGGATATATGTGGCTGATATCTGAAGTGAAAAAGACATTACCGAACAATCCAACACCTCGTCAGGTTCTCAATACCGCAAGTAAGATCTTTGTATCACGCAATCCAACACCTCGCCAAGTTCTCAATACCACAAATAAGATCTTTGATCCACACCTTCACAAGCTGGCTATGAGCTCGGTAGCTTTGATGCTTGCAGTCTATTTCGAACAAAAAGAACGAAAATATGAGACCATAAGAAAATGTACATATGAGCTTGAGTTGCCAGACTGTGATCTTATGATCCTCAATAAGGAGATACCAAACCTCCTCCCAAAGGTGGTATCTCCTGGTATTGTGATTCGAGATATGCGAAAGCATACTTATTTTGTAGAACTCCCCTTTGAAAACATTATCATGCAATTTTTAACGAGAAAACCTGGGAAAACTCTGCGATATATTGCTTCCATACTTCCAATGGAAAAAGAGGAGTTTTGTGATTGTATTACAAGACTCTACGAACAAAAAATGGTTGCATTTATGTTTCAACGTAAACCAAATGGACCAGTACTTCAGGTCTATCCCCCAAACTCAATCCCTGTTTTACTGCATGATGAACTTTTAGAAGATGTTATAAAACTAACAGAAGCGATGCTTCATCCTCTTGACATGAATATCAAAGATATTTTAAAAACCTTCTCAAAAAAAACCATTCTGGACACAATGAACTACTGCATCCAGGAAAATGCCATATCTGTGCATGTTTTTTTGCATAACCATGTGGTTGATTCCAAACTCTTCATTGCGAATGAAGAAACACTTAAAGCAGGATATGATGCCCTATGCCAACATGGAGAGTATGTTATGATTCACGAGCTCAGAACATATCTCAACTGGTCACGAAATGCTTTTGATTCTCTCCTCTATAACCTTGAGAGAAGAGGCATCATCCAGTTACAAGCTGGTGATCCTGGGCTTTTGAGCACAGATGAACAAAAAGGCATGTATGTACGACAAAATCTGCAAAGAATGCTTCTTTTCTGGAAAAAAGCATGACTGCAGCACTGGAACTACTAGATGAATCTCTGGCCACTTCAAAACAGCGTTAAAACCTGGAAAAGATCTATGCAAAACAGCTTTGGCCTGTATGCAGCGTTCATATATCAGCTAGGATCCTTACCCAAAGACTCATCCATAAGATCTTGTATGTTCTTTCCTTCAAAGGGTTGGCTTTGGAACTGGAAGAGTGATCATTGTGATATATTTATTTCATATTATCTTACTTCTGGAGACTTGAATGCTCTCTTCTCATGAACTCCTCAAAAAACATAATCCATTTATTTCACACTCCATCACTCACGCAGAGATCTGGAACCCTCATTACCCTGATATTGCATCGATTCATCAGGATGCGTTTAACCGGCTTATCTCTCTTGTACAGAAAAAGCAGAAAAATCCAACAATGGCGATTGCGATACTTGTCCTTGGAGAAGGAGGAATAGGAAAGACGCAACTACTCGTGAGAACAGTGAAATACTGTTCAGAAGATGGGAAATGGGGTAGTTCTCTTGTAAATTGCACTCCAATCCAGGATGCACAACCAATGAAATATCTCTTGCAAAACATCTTTACTGGCCTGTATGAGGAGTTCATCACTCGGCCAGGTTCCTCTTTATTTCAAAGGTTGTTATCTGCTATTCTGCGTGACTGTCTTCTGAAAAGAGGTTTTCCATTACATAAGATTCATGAAGGTATACATCATTTTTTCGCATATAACCAAAAAGAACGTGGGAGTATTGACATCTTATCAGAACATGTCATTACCTGGCTCAAACAGCAAGATATTACCTTAGATTATACATTTTTACATATCCTCTTTCAAGTCTGCAATCCATCACGCCGAACTGCTGCCATTCGCTGGCTACAAGGAGAGACTCTTGATCAGGAGTATGCGAGCCTCCTTAACCTCTCTCTTGATCCAAAAACAAAGGAGACAAGAGAGATCTCAGAGTCATGTGCTCAAACACATCTCGTGACATTTGGAAAACTTCTTGCACGATATCATCAGATCCTGCTTGTCTGCTTTGATCAGCTAGAGGTGTGGGAGGGATCAGAAAAGCATCGAAAGCTTGGTGCTATCGTGCAAACAATTCTTGGTCACTGCCCTGGAATGGTTCCTATCACATTTGCACGAACCGCTCTGTGGAATGAAGTGATCAGAAAAGATCTTGATCCATCTCTTCGTGACATCCTATCGATGAACTCCATTACCCTTTATGGATGTGCAAAAGAGCAGATCAATGCTCTCATAAAGATGAGAGTTCAGCATGCTCTTGGAGACGTCTCGGAGATGCCATATCAGTGGTTGATTCAAAAGATCGATGATAAAAGCCTCTCCTCACACCCGACTCCTCGTGATGTTATTCTTGCTGCAAACAAAATCATCTGTGAAAAAATCTCCCATCCCGAAGAGATTCTCCATGAAAAGTACGCCTCCTTGTGTCGTGAGATACATGGAAATATTGATAGTTCTCTGCCTACATCTGATGAACTTGTTCGAGCATTAGAACTTTATTTCTCAGGAATTGGAGTCAAATGCAAGAGAAAGCAAAAAAGTCTCATTACAAATACTGGTTTATATATAACAGTAAACACTGAAGAGAAGTTTCAAGCTGTTGGAAAATGTTTCAGTGATGGAAGTGCATATCTCTCCAAAAACCCTGATAAGGTATGCATATATCTCACAGATCCACGTAACAGTATTACAAAACCAACATGGAAAGAAACGAATCGTAAAAAAGAAGAGTTTGAATCTCAAAATGGCATTCTATATCAGCCTCATTCGAATGAGATCTCACGGTTTTATGCCTTACCTCAACTTGCGGCAGAGATTATGCAAGGCAATATTCGTGATGAAGAGAATAAGGAAATAACACAGGGACATTTATATCAATTTATAAACTCAAAATACTTTAAACCCCTCCTAGATATCAAGAGGATCCATCAAGAGCGAATTATCAAGGAGATTCTTTTTTCTTCCCCTGAACATAGAGTTTCAATTTTTGAGATCACAAAAAGGTGTGCTGATATGGGTTTTCCTCTTTCTGTTGAGATCCTGCAGGATATCTGTGCATCAAGACCAGATGTCTATGATATCGATAAAACCTCTGTTCAAATAAAGGGTTACTGGAGAGGAGTTGCAGATGCTGTCTGTGATGTTATTGATAAGACTGGATATAATTTCATATCTGTCCCAGATATCATCAAGATGTTGCATGAAACAAATGCTCTCATCTATCCTGTATCTGAAAGTGATCTAATGAATGCGTGTCAAACTGGGGATCTAAAGGAATTATTTTGTGTGGATCAGATTAAAGATGGATATATGGTAAGGAAAAGATAACATGGTCTCTGTCACCGAGCTTCACCTGTGTTATCTATGTCCTCGTCTTCTTTTTCATCATCGTAGACAAAATATGGGAAAGAGTGGAGTAGAGCATATTGGCTCTAGGTCTGGATACCTTCAAGGAACTATACTGCATGAGATTCTTGAGGAAGTACACACTGATCTCTCTGGAAAGGGAGATAATGAGCTCCATGCTGCACTCATAGAAGCATTGCTCAGCTCACCTGATACAAGGGAAGTACAGTTTCACTCTCTTGTTCTGAATCATTATGTTTTAAAGAAAAAACAAAAGATAAAAACAAGTGGTGTTTTTCCATTACAAGATGCGCTGAGAATCTGGGAAAAACAGCTCTTTTCTTGTGTGGATCGTGAACTGGAGCATAAAGACACGTCAAATAAGCCAAATATCATTCAAATCTTTCAATCATCGAAGCAAACACTCATCTGTGACTTTGAAAGCAAAAAAAGACTAAAGATCCGTGGAGAACCTGATGCGGTGTTCTTTGATTCTGTGGAGAAAGAGTATGTCATCTGGGAGTTTAAAGGCATGAAAGATGTTCATAAAGAGCGAGTACTCATGCAAGTTGCATTATATGCGTGGCTGTTGAAAAAGACGCTTGGTATCTCGTCACGTGCAACGATCTTTGTGTTTGAAAATGAAAATCCAATATGGCATTGTGATTTAGATGAGATCAATACAAAAAAAGAGGAGATTGGAAAGCTTTTTGAGATGTATTGCTTGGTTCTTGATGCAGTAGCAGATGGTGATGGAAGCACCTTACCCCACACAAAGGATAGATCTGTCTGTGTTCAATGTCCAATATCATGCGTTTCTTTTCCCTTGACACTCTCCCACCTCTCTCATCAGGATGAATAAAGCATAATTCAGTTATCTTTTTACATGAGATCTCACTTTTTCACATCCCATAATCTAAAAGCACTCAAGTAGAGATGTATGAGAATCATCTGGAGGAAGACGGTGTATCCGATAATGAAAAATCAGGAGATAGCAGAGGATGTTCACGAGATATGGGTTAAAGCTCCTCATATTGCACGTAATGCACAACCAGGACAGTTCGTCATCATTCGAACTAATGAGACCGGAGAACGAGTCCCACTCACTATATCTCGCGTTGTTGGAAGCACCATTCGCATTATCTTCATGAAGGTTGGGAAAACAACTCATGCACTTGCTGCCATTCCAGAAACTGGATATATTGAAGATATCGTAGGACCCCTTGGAAAACCAAGTGAGATCGCATACTATGGAACCGTCGCTATTGTTGGAGGTGGAGTTGGCATCGCATCAACTCCCTATCTCGCAAAAGCCCTCAAAGCTGCAGAAAATCGAGTTGTTGGTATACTTGGAGCGAGAACTGCAGGTCTCCTTATCCTTGAAAATGAGATGGCAGATATCTGTGATGAACTTCATATTGGAACTGATGATGGATCAAAAGGGTATCATGGATTTGCAGTTGACCTCCTTCGAACGCTTATCAATACCGAACCTGTGCATGCTGTCTGGATTATCGGTCAGACAATCATGATGAAGGTAACCTCTGAAGCAACTCGTGAAATGGGTATCAAAACATTTGTCTCACTCAATCCAATCATGGTAGATGGAACTGGTATGTGTGGAGCCTGTCGATGCACGGTTGATGGAAAAACAAAGTTTGCCTGCGTAGATGGACCTGATTTCGATGCCCATACTGTTGACTTTGACACCCTCATGCAACGCCAGCAGATGTACCATGAACTTGAACTGGAATCATTTGAAGCGTGGAAAGCAGCAGAAGGTGAAAAGCCATGAGGAGAAGAGCGGCAGAAGACCGGATTCATGATTTTCTTGAGGTTGACCTTGGTATGACTGAGGAAGACGCAGTTTCTGAAGCAAATCGCTGTATCGGATGTAAAAAGCCCCTTTGTATTCATGGTTGCCCGGTGCAGATTGATATTCCTGCATTCATTGCGCGAGTAGCAGAGGGAGATTTCATTGGTGCTGCTGAAAAAATAAAAGAGCAAAATATGCTCCCTGCTATCTGTGGTCGTGTCTGTCCACAGGAGACACAGTGTGAATCAACCTGCATCCTTAGCAAAAAAGGAGAGGCGATCCCCATTGGTCAACTTGAGCGACTTGTAGCAGATATTGAACGCAAAAGAGGACCAAAATTACCTGATATTGGAAAGCCAACCGGAAAAAATGTGGCAGTTGTTGGATCTGGACCTGCTGGACTCACGGCCTCAGCAGAGCTTGCAAAAGAGGGTCATCATGTTACCTTATATGAATCACTTCACATGCCTGGTGGAGTGCTTACCTATGGCATTCCTGCATTTCGCCTTCCAAAAGATATCGTAAACTTTGAGATCCTACAGGTTCTCTCACTTGGAGTCGAGCTTCGAACAAATCACTTCATTGGGCGCAGTCTTCACGTGCATGAACTTTTGCGGTATGATGCGGTTGTTCTTGCAACTGGAGCTGGACTTCCTTATTTCATGGATATTGAGGGTGAGAACTTAAATGGGGTCTTTTCTGCAAATGAGTTCTTGACACGAATAAATTTGATGCACGCAGATGAGTTTCCAACCTATGATACGCCTGTACTGAAAGGAAAGAATGTTGTCGTTGTTGGAGGGGGAAATGTTGCAATGGACGCTGCCCGTGTTGCACGAAGACTAGGGGGAGAGGTAACCCTTGTATATCGCCGTCGTGAAGAGGATCTCCCTGCACGACTTGCAGAGGTTCATCATGCACAAGAAGAAGGGATATCCTTTGTTTTCTGTGCAGCCCCAATAAGAATCCTTGGAGAAAAAAGTCTCACTGGTATTGAATGCATACGTATGCGTATGGATATCCTTGATGACTCCGGCCGTCCAAACCCAATCCCTATTGAGGGGAGCCTCTTTACGATTGAGGCAGATGTTGTTATCGGTGCAGTTGGTCAAGGTCCAAATCCAGTGCTCTTACGTGAGATTGAAGGTCTTACTCTTGGAAAATCAGGAAATGTCGTGACATTGGAAACAGGTGAGACCTCACTTCCCCATGTCTTTGCAGCAGGTGATGCAGCAACTGGTGCTGCAACTGTCATTCTCGCCATGGGAACTGGAAAGAGAGCAGCGCAGACTGTGAATCAAAGGTTGAAAGGGGGGAGTGGGTAGGATGGTTATTTGCACCTCACACTTTAAAACCACATTTTCAAAAAAATTAAAAAATAGTGTTGATTGTTCTACTTAACTGAAAAATCCTATAACATTTTCATAAAGTTCATATTATTTTTATTACTTATTCAAAATTTGATACTGGAAATGGTTGGTATTGATGAAGAATGATTGAAAATAATATTTATAATATATACCGTCACTAAATTACATATGTAAAAATGGACGGGGGTTTAGGGTGCAATTATGGTTCTTTCCATAACTAGGTGAAAAACAACTAAATCACTAGTTTTGGTCATGAAATATCAAAATCCATAAAAGCATCAACGAAGCACCGCCAAACCGTGGAAAAAGCCACAATTAAAAGGCGATTCCGTCAATGTTAGACATTCCGAATAAAATCCCATTCTCGAATAAATTGGAAGAAGAAATACCTGGCCTCGTTTATGAACCCTACGCAAAGAAAGTGGATCTGGATCTCATTGATGTTCAGTGTCCTTGTGCTCTTTATTATTATCCTCTCAACTGTCGATGAAAATACATTTGACTACCTTCAAAGGATAAACATTTGGTTCTTACTTGCAGCAATTGGTTTTCGCTTTATCTCTTTTGCATTGTGGGCACTTCGCATTAAACTCATGGCCCACTCTCTTGGGTACCATGTCTCGTTTTTGCACTGCTTTAATGCAGTGATTGCAAATCTCTTGATGGGGTCAATTACTCCTGGTAAAACTGGAGGTGAACCTGTTCGTATTCATGAACTTTATAAAGTAGGTGTGCAGATTGGGGATGCCACCGCGATTGTGGTTCTAGAACGGGTTTTTGATGCCGTTATTTTAGTTTTCCTTGGCATCTTCTCTCTCACAGTTCTGTTTGAAGTCATGCAGTCAGTTTCAGGGGTAATTGTTGGTTTTATGCTCATTGCAATGGGCTTGATGGTTTTCGCAATTGGGGTACTTATTTATGCTTTGTATCGTCCTGATTCTGCAAAAAAAACCATTATGAAGATATTATTCTGGCTTGGTAAAAAAATAAGGCGTCCTCTTGCAGATAAGAGCATAGCACGTTTTGACACTGAATTTGATAACTTCTGCAAAAGTACCATTGCCTTTTCAAAAACAAGTAAAAATGGCCTTTATACTGGTGTGGCATGCACTGCTTTATTTTGGCTGTCTGAATTTAGTGTTGCACTCGTGATTCTTATGGGACTTGGTATTGCCCCATATATATCAGAGGTATTTCTCTTTCAGATCGTTATTGCGATTATTAGCATGGTTCCATTGACACCTGGAGCTGCTGGTGTTGCCGAGATCTCTGCAACATCATTGTATGCTCTTATCGTTCCCACTTCCATTCTTGGTGTGTTTGTTCTGCTCTGGAGATTTATTGTTTTTTATTTAAATATATTTATCGGATTCATTGGAAGTATGATAATAGTTCGGCGTGAACTCCGTGTCTCGCAAAAACGTGTTGGAAGTACAATCGATGGGGCGTACAGCATACAGGAGCAAGAGGAAAGTGAGGTAGATTGTATGGATAAGGATGTAGTCTTTCATGATAAATAGTTATTAAATTATATAAAAAATTGCACACAAACTTTCTTAAAATTACACTATTCTCCAGTGCACCCTAAGTTTCACATTTATACGAAGACTCCTCCAAACACATAGATATATATTCTCACACTTTTAATATTTTAAAAATGCATTCCAGTAAAAAGCATCATTTCCAAGGTACACATGTTCCTCTTCAGGCAGTCATAGGGTACCAGTTTCATGATGTAAGACTTTTGGAACGCGCACTGACACGTTATGCACTCTCAAAAGAGCAGAATCTTGGTGCTGATGCACATATGGATGTCCTTGCAACCCTGGGAGATGCAGTCATTGAACTCATTGTGCTTGATACCCTTGTACATGCTGGCGTTACTGAAAAGGGAGAGATAAGCAAGATAAAAATGAACTGCGTGAATATGTCTGTTCTTCGCGCTCTTGCAGAACGAATATCTCTTCAACAATCTGTATACTGGGGTAAAGGTGAGACAAATATGCAGATTTGGACCTCCGGGCGTGTCCTTGCAGAATGCATGGAGGCGGTCATTGGTGCTGCTTACCTTGATGGCGGTATTATTGCTGCAAAGGCTGTGCTTCAAAAATGTGGTTTTTTCAAGACAATACCTAAAAAACCTAAGACAGATCCATCCATGGATGTACAAGGAAGATAAAGGAGACAAAGACACCCACCTCGCTTATGAACCCCTCGCAAAAAAAGTGGATCTGGATCTCTTTGATATTCAGTGTCCTTGTGCTCTTTATTATTATCCTCTCAACTGTCGATGAAAATACATTTGACTACCTTCAAAGTATAAACATTTGGTTCTTACTTGCGGCAATTGCTCTTCGCTTTATCTCTTTTGCATTATGGGCACTTCGCATTAAACTCATGTCTCACTCACTTGGATATCAAGTTTCATTTCTGCATTGCTTTAACATGGTGATTGCAAATCTTTTGATTGGAGCACTTACTCCCGGCCAAACAGGGGGTGAACCTGTTCGTATTCATGAACTCTATAGGGTAGGTGTGCAGATTGGGGATGCCACTGCGATCGTGGTTCTAGAGCGGGTTTTTGATGCTGTCATTTTGGTTCTTTTTGGCATATTTTCCCTTATTTTTCTATTTGATGTCATGCAGTCCCTCTCAATGGTGATTGTTGGTTCTATGCTCATTGCAATAGCTTTGATGGCTCTGGCAATTGGAATGCTGATATATGCGTTGTATCGTCCAGATACTGCAAAAAGACTCGTCATGAAGACATTGTTCTGGTCTAGCGAAAAAATAAAGCGTCCTCTTGCAGAAAAGGTGGTCACACGTATTGACATCGAGTTTGACAACTTCATCAAAAGTAGCATTGCCTTCTCAAATATAAGTAGAAATGGCCTTTACACCGGCATGGCATGCTCTGTTTTGTTTTGGGTATCAGAGTTTATTGTTGCATCAGTGATTCTTATGGGACTTGGCATTGCCCCATACATATCAGAATCATTTCTCTTTCAGATCGTGATCGCAGTTATTAGTATGATTCCATTGACACCTGGAGCCTCTGGTGTTGCTGAGATCTCTGCGACATCATTGTATGCCCTTGTCGTTCCCACCTCTATTCTTGGTGTCTTTGTTCTGATATGGAGACTTATTATGTTTTATCTCAATGTATTTGCTGGATTCATTGGAAGTCTAGTAATATTTCGACGCGAACTCCATGTCTCTTCAAAGCGTGCTCAAGGTACAATCGATAGAGTATACAGCATGCAGGAGCAAGGGAAAAAAGAGATGGAAGAGATGGAAGAGGTGGCGGAGATGGCAGAGCTGGATGAGTTCGAAAAGGTGTAATCTTTCAAGGGTAAGATCACCGTTTTAAAGTTCACCCTCAATATATTCATAATGAGTTCTGCAGAGCGTGCAGATCGCCCAACTGTGCTGATTGTCTCAGAGGTCACTGTTGATGGCCGTCTCACAATACACCCTGGCTGTTCATCAAAGGAATTGATGCAGTTTATGTCGCATGAGGCAGAGGTTTTTTTACATAAGATCCGAGCAGAATGTGACGCAATTATGGTTGGGGCGAATACTATTCGTATTGATAACTCGTATTTAACGGTGCGGCATGTCCCGGGGAAGAATCCAATACGGGTTGTTCCAACTGCACGCTGCTCCCTTTCTCCCCAGGCGAATGTATTTTCTTCTGATGCAAAAACAATCATTGCAACGACCAAACAAGCACCAAAAGAAGCAATATGCGCATTAGAAGAGGTGGGTGCAGAGGTTATCAGCGTAGGAGAGAGAAAGGTGGAGTTGCGCATCTTACTTGAGCGCCTGTATGCAGAGTATGGTGTTCAAAAACTGATGTTAGAAGGAGGCTCTAGTCTGAACGGGCAGATGTTTTCACTTGGCCTTGTTGATCATGTGCTTCTTATTCACATGCCATTCATTGTAGGTGGAGTTGATACTCCTAGTTTTGTTGGTGCATTTTCAAGCACAAATATTCACGACATGGTCCGATTACAACTTGATAACTCGTATATGTGCGGGAGCAATCTCATTACCGAGTATACTGTTCTGCAAAACGATGCCATATAATTGATATATAAGCATGAAAACGAATCAACATATACGCTTTATGCATCTCATTTTTCAGAAGATTCCCGGCCTTGCAACACGGTATGCAAGAAAAAGAATCACTCGTACGATTTCAGAACGCTCAGCAGATGGCAGAGGCGTTTTTTTAAATCTTGGGTGTGGCACCAGATATCACAAAGACTTGATAAATATTGATACTTTTGGAAATCATGACATAATCCCATGGAATCTCGCAAAAAAATTGCCTATTCCTGATGCCTCTGTTGATGTAATATACTCTTCTCACGTTCTCGAACATCTCACACCCGATGATACCAGGAGACATCTTCAAGAATGTCATCGCATTTTAAAACCAAAAGGAATTATTCGTATTGTTGTTCCTGATCTGGAAAAAATCGCTCGTACATATCTTACCTGCCTGGAAGCTGCCCTTTCAGAGGAAGAAGGCGCAAATGCGAGATACAATTGGATTATGCTAGAACTCCTTGATCAGATGGTTCGCCATACGAGTGGAGGTCACATGCTTGCATATTGGAGCCAAGCAGATGTTCCTGCAGAAGATTTTATTATTTCCCAGGTAGGAGTAGAGTATCTTCGTTCCCGCTCATATATTTTAGAACAAAATAGTACACCAAAGCCCTCACCTCAAAATCCCTTATCTGTTGGATTATTTCGTCTATGCGGTGAAGTACATCAATGGATGTACGATCGGTACTCATTATCGCGGCTGCTCATGGAGGTAGGCTTTTCAAAAATAACACAGGTTACATCGACACAATCTTCGATTCAGGCTTATACATCATACAATCTTGACACAGAGCCAGATGGAAGCACTTACAAACCAGACTCATTATATATAGAAGCACTAAGATAAATCCTACATGCTCAGGAGATTCAGGAGATAATTCAATGGTTCGGTACCACTATGCACTTGTAGATGATCTCATCAGTAGAGAAGAGTTTGATGTGAAAATCGAACAAAAAACAGAGGAATGCGGAAATTTAATAGATGAAACCGCAGCTGCACTCCTTGTTGTACGTGATCTTGGTCGTGACCATGTGCCGATCTCCAAGCTGTATAAAAAATCATCTTTATTTTGTTTTTTTGGCAAAATACTTGAGATTAACAAACCAAAGGAGTTTGACAAGCAGGACGGGTCAAAAGGTATGGTCTCTAGGATGATTGTTGGAGACAGAACTGGACATACCACACTTGTGTTTTGGGATGAACAGGCGATGGCACTGGCTGATACATTCTCTCCCGGGGAATGTGTAGAGGTAATTGGGAGGCATGGTCGAAATGCGAAAGATATCCAGCCACTAAACATGCGAAAAACCATGGTCATGATTGAGTGCTCACGCGAGCCAGGAGAGATGAAGGCTCCACAGCGACATGATATTGACATGGTTTTGCTTGCTCAGAGCTCAGTTCGTGAGTATCTGAGGCGTGATGGGACATCTGGAACCATGGTAACCGGGCTTATTGGAACAAAAAGAGGAGCTTCTCGATTTGTTTGCTTTGCTCCTTCTCTTCTTGATGATCTCACGATTGGATCAGCTGCTCGTATTGATTCTGTTCTTGAAAAAGAAGGTGATTACCAGAGCATTGAGTTTGTTATCGATGACAAGTGCATTGTATATCCTCTCACAGAAGCTCCTGATATTGGATTTTCTTCCTTTGATGCCGTTCTTCCAGATAGCATGGTCTCTGTGCAGGGAATTATTACAGAAGTTCGTCCCTTTAAAAAATTTACCAGGAAGGATGGGACGGAGTCATATGTACGAAATATCAAAGTTTCAGATCTCTCTGATTCCACAAAAACACTTCCAGTTGTGCTTTGGGATGAGGCAGGGCGTAATGCCTGGTTTGTTGGAGAACATATAGAGATCTTTTTCGCGCTTGCAAAGATTGGAAGGGGTGGAGACATCGAAATCAGTCTTGGGAAGGGTGGAGTTGTGCGTCCAGTATGTGGGGAATGTACTGAATCTGTTGATATCTGTGGCACTATTTTACATACTGAGGATGGTTGCGTACTTGATAATGGAGTTGATTTGTATCTTTTGTACTCCTCGTACCCAACTGGTTCGATCCTCTCTGTCAAGGGAGCTATTCATGGTGCACGCATATTTTGTGAAAGTGAGGAAATGAGTGATTACACTCTTGATTCTGTAAAGGAGCGTATTCATAACTTTTTAAAAGAGTCTGAATAATTTTCATTCACTTTCACCCTATTCATCTTATCTTTATATGTCTTTTTTGTGACCTTCTATGTAGGAAAATACGATGTCAGCAAAAGAATTCAATCTTGAAGATATTCCAGGCGTAGGACCAGCAACTGCCGAGAGACTCATTGAAGCAGGATACGAAACAGTAGGAAAAATTGCACAAGCAACTCCTCAGGAACTCTATGACTCTGCTGAGATTGGTGAGATGAGTGCAAGAAAAATAATCACATGGTGCAGCACGAAAGTACAGGAGATAAAGCAGGGGGCACAGGAAACAGATGCATCCAAAGAGGATAGTTCTGCAAAAATGAAAGATCAAGAAGAAAAAGAGGGAAAAGAAGCGGATACTCTACAGATGAATGGAGTTGCTAGAACTGAGGAGTTCGAAACTGTGGATGAAGAACGCGTCGAACTTATAGAAACAAATGACGAAGCTTATGTGGATATAGGATCTCATCTTGTAGTTGGAGGATCAGGGATCCCTTCAGAAGATGAGGAAACAGCGGTGCCACAGAAGCGATATGATATTGAAGATATCCCTGGCGTTGGACCTGCAACTGCGGACAAGCTACGAGAAGCGGGATATCTGACTATTGAAAGCATAGCAACAGCTCCACCAGCAGTACTGAGTGAGGCTGCAGAGCTTGGGGAGACATCTGCAAAAAAGATCATTAAGTGGTGTCGTGAACAGGCAGATATCGGTACATTCAAAACTGGAACTGATGTGTTTGCTCAAAGACTTCTCGTAAAAAAACTCAGCACCCGCGTTCCTGAGATCGATACACTTCTTGGTGGGGGATTTGAGACTCAGGCGATTAGTGAGATGTACGGTGAATTTGGTTCTGGAAAATCACAGATTGTTCATCAACTTGCAGTCAATGTACAGCTCCCTGTTGAGATGGGTGGTCTTGGAGGCTCAGCCATATACATCGATACAGAGAATACATTTCGCCCTGAGCGTATTGAACAGATGGTGCATGGGCTTGAGATCGAAGGAGCGGATCCTCAGGATTTTTTGAAAAATATCCATGTTGCACGAGCACAGAGTTCTGATCATCAGATGCTCCTTGTTGAAAACTCCAGAGAACTTGCAGAAGAACTCAAGAAAGCAGGAAAACCATTTAAATTGCTCATTGTGGACTCGCTGACTGGTCTCTTTCGTTCAGAGTATGCAGGTCGTGGAACACTTGCTGAACGGCAGCAAAAACTCAACCGTCACATGCATGATATTTTTAAGCTATGTGATGAGTATAATGCAATAGGCCTTGTCACCAATCAGGTTCAATCAAATCCTGCGGTCTTCTTTGGAGATCCAACAAAACCAGTTGGAGGCAATATTGTTGGACACACGGCAACATTTCGTGTGTACCTTCGAAAAAGTAAAGCAGGAAAGCGTGTATTCCGACTTGTAGACAGTCCAAATCTGCCAGAAGGAGAGGCACTTTTCCTAGTTGAGGAAGGTGGACTTAGACCGTGTTAGATGAAGATAAAAAAGAAGTTAATGAGTATATAGATACTAAAACAACAACCAACCAATCTCTCAAACAAAGACGTATCGACGCTGTAGTAACAGATATTGATGGAACTCTCACAGATAATAACCGTCTCATCAATATCGCTGCCATAGAAAAGATAAGATGGCTTACTTCTCAAAATGTGCCAGTTATACTTGCAAGTGGGAATACAGCCTGTCTCATGCATGGAGTTTCACGGTTCTTTGGATCCAGTGGGACTTTCATCGCTGAAAACGGAGGGGTATATCGTATTGGGTTCTTGGGACCCGTAATGGTATGTTCCCCTCGTGATCTCATTTTTGAAGCGTTTGAGTATCTACGCAGGCATTATGAAAATCTGGGAACACCTCTTAATCTTTACTCATATCATGAACGATTTTCAGATATTGCATTTGAAAAGACAATGCCTACTGAAGAGATTATGTCTATTCTTGCTCATTTTGATACGAATATAACTGTTCTTGACACTAGTTTTGCGATTCACTTGCAAAAAGCAGGAATCAATAAAGGAGAAACACTCAAGCTCATTGCCAAAGAGATGGGTCTTTCTTTGCCACATATAGTAGCAATTGGAGACTCTATCAATGATATTGAGATGATCTCAAGTGTTGGGTATGGCGCTTGTGTTGGGAATAGCACGCCAGAGCTGAAATCTGCTGCAACATACTGTGCATCAGCAGCGTATGGTGATGGCTTTGTTGAGATCATTGACCACTTCTTTGATACTCTTTCATGAAGAACTCTATCAACGTGTTCTTTCTTTATACCAAGAAATCATAGTAATAAGTATAGATATTTCAAAAAAGAAAAAAAAGGAAAGAAAGGAAAAAGTAATTATATTCTATATCTAATTGGGAAAAGATGAACATAGCTATAACCCGCCTGAAAGAAAAAGAAACTGATGATAAGGAACGTTGCTTACGCTACGGTCATGATTGTTACTCAGTGTCTCCATTGTTTTCTAGGTATGATTCTGATCAGATAGATGAGTTCATCAGGATGGTTATGCGAAGAGAGTTTGATTGTATTTTTTTTACAAGTGCTCTTCCTGCAAGCATTATTGCACCAATGCTTACTCATGTTCCTCTTCCAAGGGTAATTGCCATTGGACCTCAAACCGCAAGGATTCTTCGCTCACATGGAGTGCTTTGTGAGGTTCTTCCCACATTTTATTCAAAATCTTTTGCCCCATACCTTGGTTCATGGCTTGTAGGAAAGCGAATTGGGATTCCTCGTGCAAATATTCCAAATGAATCTTTGAGAACTGCGATACAAGAGGCAGGGGCTGAGGTCTATGAGTATGGATGTTATTCACTTTGCCCCACCTACGACCTCATTGATCTTGGTACTAGCACTGATGCAATCCTCTTTACGAGTTCAATGTCGTTTCAGGCATGTATCTGGAGACGTCTCCCAGATCTGATTACTATTGCGATAGGTGAGGTAACTGCAGAAACGATGATTCATGCAGGTCTTGAACCAGATATTGTTGGCGATGGATCACTTGAAGGAACACTTGATGAGATTAATATGTATCTTCTCCGTCATTCATAGTATCTCCACACCGCTATTTATTACACTCACACACATATGCCTCTGACATTACAATCCCTTGAGGAACTCAAACAGAGATCTGGAATTATTTTGATTGACAAACCCCGTGGGCCATCTAGTCATCAGGTTGCTGCATGGGTTCGTGAGCTCACTGGTGTTTTGCAGGTTGGGCATACTGGAACATTAGATCCAGCAGTATCAGGAGTGCTTGTTGTTCTACTTGGAAAGGCAGTTCGATTGACATCTATTCTGCATCTTGATGAAAAAGAGTATGTCTGTGTGCTTCGGCTTCATCATCCTGTTGAACAAGAGAGAATAGATGCAGTTCTTACTGAGTTTACAGGCAAGATCTATCAACGCCCTCCACGAAGAAGTGCCGTGAAGCGAGCTCTGCGTATTCGTGAGATTCATTCCATAGAATGTCTTGATACTCATGACCTGGATCTCCTCTTGCGTGTTCACTGTGATTCTGGAACATATATCAGATCTTTATGCCATCATATTGGGCTTGCTCTTGGGGTTGGGAGCCATATGCAAGAGCTCCGAAGAACAATATCTGGGGGGTTTACAGAGGCGCAGACACATACACTCCATTCCCTTGCCGATGCTGTTGATGATGCTCAAAAAGGCGATCTTGCGGCACTAGGAGATATGATTCTTCCGGTTGAGGCGATCTGCTCAGGTATTCCATGTGTTCTCGTGAAAGACACCGCAGTTGATGCAATCTCTCATGGGGCAAAGGTCTCTTCTCGCGGCATTATTTCATTAGATTCATTTTTGAATGGTGATACGGTTGCAGTTCTTGATTCAAATAAACAGATTGTCTGCCTTGGAAAGGCTCTTTTTGACTCGAAGAAGGTAGTGCCTGGGGAGTATGGACTTGTTATTGCTCCATTTCTTGTATTTCGTGATCCATAATATCTCTATCTGCCCAAGTATAACCATGTATGAGACTTCATTATTATCTGTAGGTTATCTGTAGATTATCTGTAGATCGTTTTGTGAAAGAAATATCCGAACCCTCTTATGGGAAAAGAACAAATATTAAAAACGATACCGATTCGATTTCGATCCCTCTATCTCATTGACGTGCCTGATGTCACTATCAGATGTCGGGTGTGATTTTATATGACAGACTCACTGCTTATCGCATTTATTATATTTATCGCATGTTTTGTATGTTCAGCGTTTTTCTCAGCTTCTGAAGCTGCATTTCTTTCAATCAGCCGAGCAAAGGTTCGAACACTTCTTGGAGACGAGAAAAATGGAGAGTCTTCATCTGATTTCCTAAAAGGAGACCCAGACCGGTTTTTGATGGTACTCTTTATTGGAACAACTTTTTCAACAATTGCAGCTGCGTCTCTTGGAACAGGGCTTGCAATTCACTACTTTGGGGTTGAAAATATGTTTTTTTCAATTATCAGCTCTGTCCTTTTTGTTACAGCCATTATGTTAATTGTTGGGGAGATCATTCCAAAGGCATATGCTTCTCGCAATGCTGAAAAGTTAACACTTACCGTGTCTCCTTTCCTTCATTTTTTGTCACAGATACTTTCTCCCCTTATCTGGGTATGTACCTGGATTGTTCGCTTTGTCTCTGGTGATCGTCCTTTTGCTGCAAGTATGATTACTGAAGAAGATATTAAGGAATGGATCCATGCAGGAACAGAGGAGGGAACTATCGAAGAGCAACAACAGCAGATGTTGTATAGTGTGCTTGAGTTTGGTGATACTTCTGTTCGAAAAGTGATGACTCGTCGTCAGGATGTGGTGATGCTTGAAGATACCGCAACTGCTTCTGAAGCTCTTCATATATTTCAGGATACACGCTTTTCAAGACTCCCTGTCTATCATGATACAGCAGATAAAATTATTGGAATTTTAAATATAAAGGATCTCTTTGCGGCAGATTTTATTCATCAACATCATGCCCCTATCTCCTCCCTTACTTCTGAACCTTTTTTTGTTCCTGATAGTAAAAAAATTGATGAACTTCTGCGCGAGATGCAGAAAAAAAAGACCCATATGGCTATTGTGCTTGATGAGTATGGTTCATTTGAAGGGGTTATCACGGTTGAGGATATTTTAGAGGAGCTTGTTGGCGATATTTTGGATGAGTACGATACTGAGGAGGCAGAGTTCGTAAAAATCTCTGATGATAAGTACTCTGTTGATGCAAGTTGTTTAATTGAAGATATTAACGAGGAACTTGGTATTTCGATTCCGATGTCTGAAGAGTATGAGACGATTGCAGGGTTTATGATGACTCACCTTGGGCATATTCCAAGTATTGGTGAGGAGGTTACTATTGCAGAGTCTGGGGAGAAGATTACGGTGACATATATGAATGCAAACCGTATTACCCGGGTTCGTTTTGAGCTTGTTTCAAAGGAGAGGGCATGAGGATCGTTGTGCTTGTTTCAGGGAGGGGCTCTAATTTTCAAGCAATTGTTGATAATGTCGCAGCAAAGAATCTTTCTGTTACCTGTACTCAGATGATTACAGATAATCCTAATGCATATGCAATTCACCGTGCACATAATGCGGGTATCCCTGTTACTGTCATTGATTATCATGCATTTCCATCACGAAAGGAGTATGAGGTGGATCTCCTTTTGGCACTAGATGAACTTCAACCTGATCTGATTGTGCTTGCAGGATATATGCGTATCATCGGAAAAGAGATTGTTTTAGCGTATAAGGAAAGGATCATTAATATTCATCCATCTCTTCTTCCTTCATTTCCTGGTCTTCATGCCCAGGCACAGGCACTTGCTCATGGGGTTAAGGTTGCAGGGTGTACGGTTCACTTTGTTGATGAGGAGATGGATGCTGGCCCTATTATTCTGCAGCGCTGTGTTCGTGTGTGTGATGATGATACTGTAGAGGTTCTTGAAGAGAGAATTCTTGCAGAGGAGCATATTGCTCTTTCTCATGCAATTCAGCTTTTTTGCGATGGAAAGCTTAAGATTTGCGATCGTCGGGTTTTTATTTTGTAGCTTTTTGGTGAAGTTGGATATACGATGTCAGCAAAGAGAAGAACTCGGAAGGAGAAGAGTAATCGTCGGAGTATTGCCCTAGAACGGATTGAGATTCTTTTTGCACAGGCGGCACGGTTTGGAGCTTTTGATGGTGGTTCTCGGGATCTTTCTCATGCGAATCGATGTGTTGATCTCGCTCGAGCAATAGCGATGAAGGAGCGGGTTCGGTTTCCCTCTTCTTATAGGAGGCTTTTTTGTAGAAATTGTCACTGTTATTTCATTCCTTCAGTAACGGTGCAGGTGCGTGTTTATGGTGGATATGTGATATATCGTTGCTTGGCATGTGGTGCTGTTCGGAGATATCCTGTTGCACACACGATGCAAAGATCCAGAAAAGAGATAGTGTGAAGTATTCGAAAAAGAGAGGGAGATTATGCAATCATATACAAAGAAAGGAAGACGACCAAGTACGAAGGCTCATGGCGGAATAAAACAGTATGCTGATATTAAGCCAACGATCTGGATTGGAAAG
Organism: Candidatus Methanofilum arcanum; assembly: GCA_031285085.1. Taxonomy (GTDB): domain Archaea; phylum Halobacteriota; class Methanomicrobia; order Methanomicrobiales; family Methanospirillaceae; genus Methanofilum; species Methanofilum arcanum. The sequence goes on along the minus strand of JAITWW010000123.1, from coordinate 2,008 downwards.
CAAGGAATATCTGAGAGTCTTTTTGATGAGATTCGTGGTCAGATGAAAACAAGGCATATTATCAAGATTAAGTGGTTGCAATCTGTTGAGGTTGATCCAAAGGAGATTGCGAGGTCTTGTAATGCTGTGCTTGTCCAAACTCGTGGGCGGACAATGGTTATTGCAGAAAGAGGGCATCAGCGTGGATAGGTGCGCTTTGATTGAGCTTCGAGTAATGTATATGTGGTGGATGTAGCAATGAAAGCTTCTCAATGGGGGGTTTCTCTCGGTGTTTTTTTCTTGTTGATGAGTTTCCTGGTGTATGGTGCAAAAACTATTGTTCTTGGATCAGAGTCTATTCCTGATACGGTGCGGTATCTGTTCAATGCACTTGGATTTTTGTTTATCAGCGTTTTTATGACGACTCTTTTTCTGAATCAACTTCTTACACTTCGTGATAAAAATGAACGCAAGGAGAAGATGAATATTATCAGGAGTACGTTTTTCTCAGAGATTGGTACTCCTTTTTTGAGGGCTGTGTCTCGTACTGATCCATGTCAACAGCAGATTTTTGAGATTTTTACATCAAATAAGCCATGGCATGAGATCTATGCTGAGTGTACTGCACTCATAGATGCAAAGACAGTGCTTGATATTTCCTGTCTTGATCTTGATGCACTTATGAGATATCTGCATGGTAAGAGGGATTTTTTACTGCGTCTTCTTGAAAATCCGGTTTTTTTAGAACAATCTCATTTTACAGAGTTGTTACGTGCTTTGTTTCACCTAACAGATGAGCTAGATAGCCGCCCATCATTATGTGAGCTTCCAAAGAGTGATATTACACATCTTACAGGAGATATTGTTCGCGCCTATGATCAGATGAGAAGGTTATGGCTTTTGCATATGGATTATCTCAATCAGAGCCACCCATATCTTTTCTCACTTGCACTTCGAACGAATCCCTTTAACCCTGATGCAGATCCCATTGTTCGTGATTAGGAGCGAGGAGCGAGAAGGTCTTTTTCTTTGCTCTTCTTTTTTTGTGGATTTTCTCATCTGCACTTTTTCTCTCTCACATCCCCTTCTCAATTGAGCTGTAATTCTGTAAAACATCTCTAAAAAAGAGTTTTTTCTCATCTTTGTAGTTCTGGAAAAGTATTCCTCTCTGCAATAGAAAACTATTTTGAATGGTACAACTCATCCCGATTGAGATAGATTATGATATTACAAAGCATACTACAGAGCCAGCTCGCTTCACCCTTGAGGCAACAATTGCTTTCATGAAAAAAATGCATGCAATTCCTCCGTGGATATCATATCTTGCCAAGCGAGATGATGAGTTTGTTGGTATCTGCGCATTTAGGGAAATCCTGTTGATGATAAAGTTGAGTTCGCTTACTTTACTTTTCCAGACTATGAAAATAAAGGATATGGCACTGATATGTGCAGTTCCCTTGTGAAAATCGCCAGGGATGCTCATCCAACCATAACTGTTACTGCACGAACACTTCCTGCTGAAAATGCTTCAACAAAAATCCTGAAGAAAAATGGTTTTGTTTTATCAGGAGTAGTCATCGATGAGGAAGATGGAGAAGTTTTTGAGTGGCATAGGTCTGTATTAATCTAGGAAAAGATAGGAAGAAGTCATTTTCAAATGGAGAAGAGTGCATATTGTATGGTTTTTCATGTTGTATCGTGTGCTTGTGATATTCTACTTAGATGAGCCCTGTTAACCTTGGTGCGGATCCAGTTATTTGTGGTTAGTGGCGAAATAACCTTTTTTCTTTGTTCTTCTTTTTTTGTGTATCTGTTTCATCTGCGCTTCTGCTCTCTTCTCTTTTTTTTCTCATTGATTTGGGATTCTTTTTCTCTTTTTGATCTCCTATATACTATCTCTCCTGCCCTCATAAAAAGGCATAAAAATCCCTCTAAATCCTTTCAAATGCGCTATATGGTTGGTACACAGAAAAAAATCCCCCAATCTTCATATGGTCCATTTTAATACTGTGTTCTTTCAACGTTATTA
>JAITWW010000104.1 GCA_031285085.1 Candidatus Methanofilum arcanum | reverse complement strand
TTTTGTCGAATAAGGGCTAGTTCACGCACAAATGTATTGAGCTGGGAGATCGTGCGAACTGCAATAATGACAAGTCTGCCATGTGCTTGTGCAAGCATTGCAGAGACGATACTTGATTTTCCAGAGCCTGTTGGAGCGTCAATAAGCATAACTCCTCCGGTGTTGCATGCTTCTGCGGCATGAAGCAGCATTTTTTCCTGTCCTGGGCGGTATGCGGGGTATGCGAACCAAGGTTCAAGCGTACTGTTTTGTTTTGGAGGAAAAGGAGGGGTATTGAGGTCTGGGTACTGGGGCTGTGTGGTCATGGCTGCTTGCTTTGAATGTATGACATAATGCGCTTTTTCTTTGCAATCGCTTCTTGTGCAGCCCGATCTACCTCTTCTTTCATCTCTTCAAATGATTTTTTGCTCTGCCTGTCAACGACTTTTTTGATAGGAGTATATGGTGCTTCACGGAATTTTGGAGAGAAGTCATGAACATTACCCTCCTTATCGTGCAGAGTGGCACCAGGTCCATCTGCTTTGGCATGCTGCACCTCTCCTATCTGGGATATGGCAATGCCAGCAGATTCTACAACTTCGATAATAGCGGGTGCTGCATCTGGTGGTGCAACAATCAAGAGAGCATCAAGGGATATACCAAGATAATCGATTGAGAGATCTGTGAGCATTGTCATGACATCTGGATCAACAAGATCATGCACCGCTCTTTCATGAATGAGGAAGTGACAGTTGGCGGTCTTTGCCATCTCATGAATATCTCCTCGAAGCCCTCCATTGGTGACATCTGTCATGGCACTGATAGTACATAGCACTGGGCTTTCAAGCAGTTTTTGTGTGGCTGTTAAAAATTTCAAATTCAATGTGCGTGAAACAACATCCGCATGACCTGAAAATAATGCTGTTGTTGCAATGGTTCCTCCTCCAGCTCCTTCGGTCATGAGTACAATATGTCCAGGTTCTATGTTTTTTCGTGCGGTGAGATGTTTCGCAACACCAACACATCCAACACATCCAACGAGGCGATCTCCAAGTACCATATCTCCTCCGATGCGTAGTGTAGAGCCTGCAACCAGCGGTACTCCAACAAGCTCTCCAACAGCGGTGATACCTGCTGTATAATCAAATATTTTAGCAGTATCTCCATCATCTGCAATATGAATGTCTGAAAAAAGCATGATTGGTTTTGCACCCATTACCAGACAGTCGCGAAGGGTAGCACGGGTTGTGTGAAATGCTGCAAGGAACGGGTACTCTGAGAGGCGAGAGTGCATGCCATCTACGGTGCAGATAATATACTGATCATTCACTTGGATAACACCAGCATCATCCATCTGATCTACGCCCACCGTGGCATCTGTTTCTCCGATGATCTCAGCAATCTTTCGGTGAGCATAGAAGTCTCCGGTTCCTCGTGATCCAACGCCGAACTCTCCCATACCAACCCCTGATCGTGCATAAACGAGGATATCATCATCTACTCCAATAGTATATGAGACCTCCTCAAGAACTGCCTGCGCAAGTTCTTTTGCATATGCATCTGATACATGTTTCACACTTTGTATGTATCCTGCAAGAGTTTTGATGATATCTGCGGGTTTCTTGCCCTCATGTATCATCTGACGAGCAAGACTTTCTATATCCATAGTTCTATTTGCATGAGAGCACACAAAAATATGTGGTTCTTGCCGATGTTAGTTGAATGGCATTGGATGCCCTTCATTTAACTTGTTTATGGGGATCATTCTATAGTATCAGTATGTCACTCAACTCACACTGGGAAGAACCGCCTATGCACAAATATTTGAATGTGTAATTTCATTCAAGGTTATTCTTTATAAATTGCCAAAAATTCATATACATGATAACAGCACCCTGACTTGACTTTGATTTCGTCCTGAAAAACGAATACTTTTCATAAAATCCTACCGCATCCACTTTCGCATCAACTGTAATAACACAACAGCCAACATGACGCGTCAGATCATATGCAGTCTAAAAGCCTCGTTTATCATGAAATCACCAATCCCCTTCCTTTCAAACTCTTTGTGGGTGGCCAATCTTGCAATTTTCATTGCAGGTAGTTTCCCATAACAGTAGTCAGGAAATTCTTCTTCACCTACTCGTTCACTCTGAATTGAATCTGTAACAAGTGTAAAAAAGCCAACTGATTTTTCTTTTAACTTTACGAGATGAGTGACAGAGTATCCATTTTGCATATCTTGTAGTGCTTCATTTTGGATAAACTCATTCAAATCATCATCTGTACAAAAAAAAGTTGAAAGATCTTCGTCTTCAGAAAGACGGGAGATACTTATGTCATGAGTCATACCGGGTTATTTTTTCTGTTGTTCAGACTCACGTATGATTTTTTTCATCATCTTATTCGCTCTGTCCGTGTAGGTAGGGTTTTTCATGTAGTTAATGAAATCGATAGCATCTTGACCAGACAACGTTGTTCCGATTTCAATTTTCTTTGCCATATTTTATTCTCCATAAGGTTTTTATGTTCAGGTGTGCACCCATGCATTGGCATCAAGGGCATGTGCGTATATACATATATGTTAGATTCCCATCAGCCATATACATATTCGTCAGCAAAACTACACAAAAAATAACCGTATGACAAAAAAATATATACTTTTTAAATAAAATAAACTCCCAAAAGGTGTGGTATAGATTTTGGCTCAAGAAATAACATCGCTATTTTTGCTTTCCACAGTGCAAATGGGGCTAGATATCTATACCACACTATACCATACTAACTAAGGAGGTCAAAACCCAATTTTTCACGAGCAGTTTTCATCCATTTTGCTAAATGTATCTTGAATTTGCTGAAAAGTATTTATTCATCATTATTAATCTGCACAATAATTATAACTCGCTTCTTTTTTTTCGTATTTAGCCACCTTTTCCATCAACTATATGTCACATTATTTGGGATTTTATTTTAAATAATAGAGCATAATAATGTTGAATTTAGCTTTGTGTCGGATAATGAGAAAATTGGCGAGAGATTAAGCACATTTATCATATGTGTCATTATTTGAAGATGCTCTAATCAGCCACAATTATCTGAAGAATTACAAATGGACGATTGATTTTGATTCGATGAAAATGATATTTAGCGAGTAAAAAGCATGAAGGATTACAAATATCCGCT
>JAITWW010000036.1 GCA_031285085.1 Candidatus Methanofilum arcanum | reverse complement strand
ATGATCTGTTTCAGCAAGCGCTCAACCTCTTCTTCAAAAAACGGAGGTACGATAATGGTAACCTTGTAAGGAGTTGGACGGCTTCCTGCCACCTTTGAGGTGATTTGATTTCCTTTTATTTTAATATCCTTTACATGTCCGCTCCGTGCATACGAAGCCCCACGCGGCAAGCGGTTATCATAATCCACATTTTCCAGCGATTTCAACCAATGCTCGCCCCACCAGGTTTTTCCAAATTTTTCTGCCATAGTAATTTATGATTATATATAATGATTCCATATTATTTATCAGTTATTACGATACTACCCTGTGAATCCATGTACACGGGGCAAATGACCTCCTCCACTGTCATCAAAAGAAATATTTATATGTTACAAGAGGCAATGTATGAAAGCGCACAGACGTGGGCTCGTGGTCTAGCTGGTTATGACGTCGCCTTGACATGGCGGAGGTCCTGAGTTCGAATCTCAGCGGGCCCATTTTTCTTTTGTTAGAAGTTCTTATTATTTTTGAAAATATATAGATGCTTATTTTGATATGCCATATGAATGTTGTTAAAAGGAGATATTCTCTTTACTTATGGCCCCAACTTCACTCTGTTTATTATCTACAAGAGAGAGAAAATGACCCCCACAAGCTGAGTGACCAGGACTCAGGGTGTTTGGAAAAATAAGAAACACAGAATTCTGTATCAGGAGAGCAGAACGGAATCACAACAGTTAAGTCAAAGCAAAGAAGAGAAAACAAGAGCAGAAGAACGTGAGAGGTTTTGGATCGAACAGGCAATACCTGAGAGCTCGCTGAAAAAAAAGGAAGAGAAGAAAGAGAGAAGAAGAAGAGAGAAGAGAGAAGAAGAAAAATAAAAGAGTAAAGCGATGATCTCAGTAGGAATTGAGAACAAGACCATGTGCATAGCTACCAATCTCCGTCAAAGAGACATTATGTAACTATTTTTAGTTATTTGCCAAAAAAATAGATAAGTATGCAGCTACCTCATCAGGAAAAAAGGAGATGAAAATGAGAGATAAAGAATCAAATAGCGGTGCAGTTACATTTTCCTCCATTGGACAGCGTTTGATGAATGAGCATCTTGTTGGTGGAAACTTTGGAAACATGAGCATCAGAACGGAAGATGGTTTTTGTATTACACCAACTGGCTCATTTCTAAATGATCTTTTGTCAGTTGTGTATGTACCACTACATGGGGATGTACCAAAGCAGGCCTCAAGTGAGTACAGAGTTCATCGTGAGATCTACACCAAAACAGATGCACAAGCGATTGTGCATGCACATCCACCATATGCGGTTTCAGCATCACTTATCGCAAATTCAGACATACTTACTCCTATAGATTCAGAAGGAAAGATGTTTGCACCCATAATTCCAATTGTTATTGGGGAGCCAGGGACACAAGAGCTTGCAACAATGGTCTCTGATGCCCTTATGCATGCACCCATCTGCATTGCAATGGGACATGGAACATTTTCCATTGGAGAAACCCTCGAAAAGGCCTATCTTGTATCATCTCTTGTTGAACACTCTTGTACTGTCCTCATACTTACGGGCACGATCCAACCACCAAAAACGTAAGAGCCACCATGTCAGCATCACCAATCTCTCCAAAGGTTATCAGCCTCCTCGAAAAAATAAGTCAGCTTACAGCAGAAGAAGTCTTGGAAGTTGAACATTTTATTGAGTTCTTACTTACGAAAAAGGAAAGAACATTGTATCATTCAAATATAATATCAGATAATACGAAAAGTACATCACATACTGATACGATCTCCGAGTTTATTGCTTCATTCCCTGCATCTCCCATCTCACAGGCACATACATCTCAAGAATTCTCTGATTCTCTTTTTCCTCACTCTTCTTTTGATTTTTCTGAAAAAGAGGAGGAACAAAAAAACAGTATGATCAAGCAGGTAGCTCCTGTAGATAAGAATCAGGTTATTATCGCTCCTGAGGAACCAGTTCCTAAAAAATCTCCCTCTGATATTGATTTTACAGACATCAATGCACGTTTTGCAAGAGAAAGAGATAAGAAAAATAAAGAAAATAGGGAAGAGCCAAAAAAAGTAACATCAAAGGGGATTGATTGGCTTTAGATCAATTACAGAACACTCATACAACCTACAAAAGAACACGAAAATAGAATGTCATTAAATAAAATAAAGGAGCGTTTGGTATGTATAACACACTTCGTTTTTACCCTTCTACACGCTTGATAGAAAGGGAGATACGACCACGGGAGGGATCTACATCAGTAACAAGTACTTTAACTTCCTGGCCTATCTGAACGAAGTCAGCAGGGTCAACAACAAACTGGTTTGCAATCTCACTGATATGTACAAGGCCTGTTTCTTTTATGCCAACATTCACAAATGCACCAAACTTTGTGGTGTTTGTGACGGTTCCAATCAGAAGCATACCTTGACGAATATCATCAATTGATGAGATCTCATCAACTGCTGCATTTGATTTGCCTTCATAAGAATTTTTTTCTATGTTTTCTTCACTCATTTTGATATACCTTTTCGTTTTTAGAGATGGACATTGGTCCTTTGTGTGCTCACAATGGGCAAAAACTGATCTGATCTGATCTTGCCATAGCATAGCTATCTTCGTCTGGATGATACTTCTATGTAATCATTACTGAGCCTCCTTTTCCTTTTTCTTCCTTTTTTTTGTACATATGAGAATTCATTGTGTTCTGGTGGTATTTGTTCCATACCTGGATGCCTGATATTCACAGATGATTGTAATAATCACAGACGGATAGTACAAGAAACTGTATCATTATAGCAGTTGTAATATGCGATGATTATGACTGTAATAAAAGAGGTATATTGATGTTAATTCTTATGAATGAAAGCCCTTTTTGCACAAATTTGTACGATAACGATCTACAGGTACACAGATGAGATCTCTCTCATAATAACAATGTTTAATCTCTTTTTACGGTGATGCAATACTATACTATTAGTTGCTATGAACAGGTAATAAGGTTTTTGATGAACGACTATAGTCGTGAGACGCTATCCATCCTGTGCATGTACTCTTCAATCTGTTGGATACGATGAGTGCGAACCGATTTTCCTGATTTTTCTGCCTGATAACCGCTCCATGTCCATTGTAATGTCTCGTGAATATCAAGTATTGGGTACCATCTCAGGAGTAAAGCAGCTTTTGCAACATCTAATGCAAGTGTAGATGCTTCATGGGGGTTGTTTGAAGAGGATTGAATAGAATAACTTCCTGATCCTGCAATATCAAAAAGAGTCTTTACGATCTTCTCCACGGAGATGATACTTTCATAGTGCGGACCAAAATTCCAAGCACCACATAAACGTTGTTTTTCGCCGCAGTATGCACTCCCATGAGAACTACGCTTCACCCCAAGCACAGCTCCAAGGAGGAGATAGCCAGAAAGTGGCTCAAGAACATGTTGCCAAGGGCGAAGAGCATGAGGGTTTCGTATGATAAGATCTGTTCCACTTCGCATGGAACGAATGCAGTCTGGTATAATGCGATCTGCTGCCTGATCCCCTCCCCCAATTACATTCCCTGCACGAACAGATGCAATACAAGCAGAGTTACAATCATGGAAAAAAGAATGGAGATATGACTGTATTATGATCTCTGCTGCACCTTTTGAGGCACTGTATGGATCATATCCCCCCATCTCATCACATTCTCGATATCCATGAACCCATTCTTTATTTTCATAGCATTTATCGCTGGTTATCATGATAGCGGTGTGTATCGATGGAACAAGTCGGACTGCATCAAGTACATGCACCGTGCCCATGACATTTGTTTCAATGGTCTTGCGGGGTGTTTCATAGGAAAGGCGAACAAGTGGTTGGGCAGCGAGGTGAAAAACAATATCTGGAGAGATCTTTTCCATATAATCGTAAACTGCCCGATACTCACAGATGTCAAGTGTCGTATGAGAGATGAGTGAGTCAAGCTCAGAGAGAACGAAATTGTCTTCTTTTGATACAGGGGGAAGCCCAATACCATATACATGGGCTCCAAGATAGGAGAGCCAGAGTGAAAGCCATGAGCCTTTAAAACCAGTATCTCCGGTGACAAGCACTTTCTTCCCTGCATAATAGTTTTTGATTATTTCTGCATTTGTATTATCTTCAAGCATTTATGTAACTCCATGACCATTATATATTCTCATATAATATCAAATTCAGAGATATCAACAAGCCCTTTCATAGCTATACTTGATATCCTGATATTTTGTTCTGCAAGGGCTGCAATCCAGTTTGTCCCGCCAAGTGCCGCGATACCAAAATAGCGTGAATCTATTGGCATTCTAAGAATTGGCATATTGGGAAGACCAAACTCAAGAATACCAGTGTACCAGGATCGAGGGATCAGATCTAATATTCTTCCAGCCTCAGTCTCTGCATTCATATGGCATGCATGCACACTTGCAAGAAGATTTCCAGATCCGGTCTTTATTATCTCGTGAATGGATGTTGTCTCCTGTGAGATCAGTACCAACAAGGGATCAATAGTGGTTGCATCATATCGAATCATGTGAGTAAAACGCCGGGGAACATTATCAGCTATCTCGACAACTCCACCTCCAATAGGTCGCACAAGAATTTTGTTTCTGATAAGAAGGCCAACAACAGTAACGCTGCACAATGTTAAAACGGCAGTGTGATTTTGTGGAATCTCATAAGGAAGAGAAGTATGATCCGGCGCATATATTTCTGGTTTATGTGGATCATGAGGAGATACAACCCGTATAAGTCGACTTGGCGTTACATGTGCATCACATGCCATTTGAAATGTTGAAAGGGCTTGATCCAAATGAGCATCAGGTACATATGAAAGATTTGTAATCACAAGCCCAGAGTGGGATATTGGATCATATGTCACTCGAATTGCGAGCTCCTCGATCCGATGATCAACAAAGGAGAGGGTCTTAGCAGTCATGTCTGTATTAGCTCATCCCTGATGGGTATAAAGATCGATCTTTGCTGATGCAAATGTAAAACGGTGGGAGGAAAAAAACACGATGAACTCAGAGGGAGGAAAAAAGAGGTTGTGGCATTTTTTTTATGCAGGTGCTTCAACATTTGATGCAGTGTACAGGTCAGGAACTGACATCATAACAATTGGTGCTTCATTCTCAGTGTAGCTGCGTGCAATGACACGGAATGGAGCTGCACCACGTTTTGCATAGACTTGGACATAGAACTTTGCTCCAATCTCAGGATATGGAATACCTACATATGCTCCAGATCCAGATGAAGTATCTGCATAGAGGGCTTTACAGCGGGAATAACGTGGATCACAGTTCTTGTAGACATACAGATCAAGATCTACATTACATGATGGATAAGGTTGGCGCATGCTGCTAATCGAGGATGAGGCAGCCATGATAACTGGTGGCTCATATGCATTGCAGCTTGTTGGCTGTGCATACCACTCAATTGCGGTTCTACCTCCACCAATCTGATAGGTGTACACGGTTGATTTTCCCTGAATAGCGTTTCCATACTGGATATCCTGCTTATATAGACCCGGGTTTGATGGTTGAACTGGTGGGGCTGCTGTTGGAACTCTCGTTGGAACCTTTGTTGGGTTTGGTTTTAGTGAACTTACTTCAGAGATGGAGTAGCTACCACTACCTAATTTGGCAAAGACAGCAATGCACCATGTTCCACGTGGCAGGTTCAGCACATCTTGTGTACCAACACCGTTGCGGGATACATATGTTGCATATTGCATTACATAGGAAGATGTTGGGCAGGAACATCCATGATAGGATCCCTGACACTGCAGTGCATAGAGATCAAAATTGGCACCTGCTGGAGGTGTCATGTAGATCTGAGCATAAGAATCTATACTGACGGTGTACACCTGTGCTTGGCCTTGATACAGATATGCTGTCCCTGAGCCAAAGTTGTTTGTAGCTGAAGCAGGGAGGATGCAAAGTCCTAATGCAAGGCACGCAAGAAGTACGGCTTTGATATATGTATATTTCATAAAGATTCTCCTATAAGATAGAAGACCGAAGAGTCAAATGTGTCAGTCCTATATCTCTTTAAACATACCTTGGATGAACATAAATATCAACATTCCCCTTTGAGTTCTTTTCCAGAACTATATTTATTTATAGTACTTAATTATTATTTGGTTTAAATATATTACATGAGGCCCAGTACATGTCACATAAGAAAAAATGTTACAATAAACATACAATATGAAAAATAGTCATCAGTGCTACTATTGCAAGAGAGATATGTATATAATATATTACGATATGAAAAATATACTTTCCTTTCTCATCAGAAGCGCATAAGTTTATTTTCCTTATCTATTCTTTTGTTGCCTTTTGTGAATGCATGCCCATGTATCATTTTACATATGAAACGATATCAGGAATTGAATATGCATTATAGCGAAGTATACTGGCGCTACGAAAGGATTTTACAGAACATAATGGAAATAGAAAAATAATGTACTACGTAACGGACCTGGAGGGATTCGAACCCCCGACATTCGGGTTAGAAGCCCGACGCTCTATCCTGGCTAAGCCACAGATCCTCTCATGCTCGTAGTACCTGTACATATTGCCTCTAAACATATAAGAATGAATCTAAAGGAGGCCTTTTTGTGGAGCTTCTGTGATGTAGCTTACAAGAGTTTTTACTTTCTTTATGTAGCCAGCCATTGTAAATCATCTTTTGCAGAAATTGTTCCACCTTATAGATAGCCCCTGTACACATGCATTCATTTCTTTTTTTTGAAAAAGTAGACGTATGATAAGCAAAAGTTGAATTATTCGATCCACCTTCTCTAAAAAAATATGAATTAAAATTAAAAGCGCATTTGTCTCTAAAAATGAGGAATGAGATGATTTGAAAAAAGTCGAATATTTATTGATGAAATTGGAAAAATAGTGCTTCTTTTTTTTATGATTGATAATGCATTTATATTTTCTTTGTGTCAAGTACTTGTGTATCGAATTGTTTATGTGCACCTGACTCACTAGTAAATGTATGATAGATAGGGGGGTTTTCTATATTATCTTAGTTATAGCACTGGCAGTAACGCTGCAAGCGTGTGTTGTAAGTGCTTCGGATAGCGTCACAAATATCGGAGCCGAATCATGCAATGAGGGAGAACCATGCATTTATGCAAGCATGGAAGCATTATTCACAGCAGTTCCAAAGGAAGGAGTGGCTCCTCTTGAGGTTCAATTCCATGACCAAAGTACAGGAAATCCAACAACGTGGCTGTGGGACTTCGGTGACGGTACTGGTAGCACAGAGCAACATCCAAAGCATCGCTATGACAAGTCAGGCAAATATTCTGTCACACTCTTAATCAAAAACAGCTTCGGCTCAGAAACTCGCTCATATCACGAATATATTCACGTCTCTGATGTTCCGTTGTGTACGCCAACGCCTACTCCAACATTGTGTACACCAACACCAACATTGTGTACGCCAACGCCAACCCCAACATTGTGCACACCAACACCTACCCCAACATTGTGCACACCAACACCAACGCCAACATTGTGCACACCAACACCAACGCCAACATTGTGTACGCCAACACCAACCCCAACGTTGTGCACGCCAACACCTACCCCAATATTGTGCACACCAACCCCAACCCCAATATTGTGCACACCAACGCCTACCCCAACGCTGACCCCACACCAGACACAACGAACACACGCAACCCCAGATCCGAAAACAACAGGGGCCACCAGAACGCCAGCGCCACCAGTAGGGACACAATCTCTCACCCCG
>JAITWW010000018.1 GCA_031285085.1 Candidatus Methanofilum arcanum | reverse complement strand
GGAGTCTTTACAGTAATAGCGTTGGGTACCTGTGGAACTGACACCATGCTTGATAACATGTGTGCCTCTGCAGATAGGACAGGTGACAGCAACTGAAGCCATAAGTACAGGAAATATTTATTTCTGATAATACTTAAACCTTAAATACAAAACTATGCCATATTCAAACAACAACTGCCGAACATCACCATTTTTTGGTTGACAAAGTTTAAATCTTTCTTATTTTTGCGCAACTACTAAAATTAGTCATTTTTATCTAGATATAGCTAAGCACTACTATTTCACACAACAACGTTCCACTATATATATACATATTTAAAAATTTGGCATTGACATCTGCATACTTGCCTCTCTCGGTGCATAGCCCTAAAAAGAATGAGTGTATTGTATATGTGAATGGTTGCCATTGAGTTAATACTCTCTCTCCATGATTTTGTAATAGAGCGTGATGGAGGTTCAAAAGGGCTACTAAATGAAGGAACTTTGGATCATTTGATAGATGGGTGTGCCTATCATTATGATCCCATCTATCAGGCTGCATATCTTTTACATGGTATAGCAACCATGCACCCGTTTATTGATGGAAATAAGAGAACGGCTTTTCTTGCTGCATTCGTTACCCTGTTTCGTCAGGGTATGAACATAGACGCTTCAAATGATGATGTGAGTGAGTTTGTGTTATCCGTAGCAAGAGGAGAGAAAACAGAGTTAGATGTGAGGAAATGGATACGCGATCATCTCACCTACTAAGCACTTTGAACGCTTTATCATACTTAACAAACGCTGTCTTCACAGCTTCCTTCTCTGTGTGAGATAATGAACTTTCATCGATCTTTTTCTCTAATTTAGCGTTTTTTAATGTCACTTCCTCATGTGATTCCATATCTATCTATATGACAGTGATTACGTATAAGGCTCATCCTCACTCTTTCAGAGGAGAAATATATTCAGAGAGTTTTCGAACGAAGCCTTCCATCTGATGATAGGTATCTGGAAAAAAAGATGGACGCAGGCCATCCACTCAATAAAAGCGGTGGGATATTTGAGTGGTCAACTGCGTTTTCCACGGTTCATAGAAGCAAGAAGAGCATCCAAATGATAAATAAAGTCAAAAGAGGCATAAAATGCACTTCAGTGGACAAGGCGTTCATTATATTTACTCCAATCACGAACCAAAGAATCATATCATATACTAAAAAACGAACTCGATAACGATTTGGTTGATGACACTGCTCATCCCTATGATCCGGTAGATTTATCAACAATGATTGAAAGATCAAAACAGTATCGTGGACACGGGATAATATCAAAAATTGGATGAATTTAATCTCATGCTTTCCACAAGTGAGTACACAAGTGACTAAATGAAAACACACTGGAGATAGACTATGGGAACTGGGATAATGGCGGCAATACCAATAACTTTAGAACCGTATGAAAGGTGGGAACTTGACACGAAAGATTTCTCAAAAGGATTTTTTGACAACTTTGATGTTGAGGAAACAGGATCTAAAACAATCTACACCATAAAAGAAAATCTGCTTATAGACAATTACAAAGCATTCCTTATAGAATTTTACACGCTTATTGAGAGAGATTTCAAGAAAGAAACCGATCTTACATTTGATACGATTCCAAGCGTAACCAATCTTGATGAGTTTCGGGAAGTATTTAGTGATGATAATCGGAAGGGTTACCTGCCGTACATTTGGAATGATTATCATTTTTTCAGTGTAGTGGGTTGTAAATGTCATGAATATTGTCTATTTTATTGGGGTAGCTATAAAGCAATTCTTGAAGAGTACATCACATTACTGCATTTTGAAAGGATATTATCAAAATCAATGAGCAATCCACTTGCGAATGCCGTAAAGTTTGGAATATTCGGCTAAGTTACACGTCAGTATAGGGCGGATTGACTTTTTATAGATAGCAGAAGAAGCAGAAAAATAAGAGAGTGGAGGGGTTCGTTTAACAATTTTGAAAAATAATACGTATATCACGGTATAGTTTATGTAAAAGCAACATCATATAAAAAAATGAACGAGCTTCATGTATCGCCTCACTTAAAATATATGGGCAAGTGGTCTCGCTCTCATATATCTCATCTAAAAAGCTTTAAAAGTTGCCTTACAGAACCTCGCAGACTGACAAACACGTACAACAGAGAAATAAAACCTTGATGCATAATGACTGAAAAACAAGCACTTATTATAATAGCACCGCAGGACTTCCAAGACGACGAACTCTCAAAAACTGTCAGAGAACTAGAAAAAAAGAACATCTCATACACCATTACATCAACCCGCGAAGGCCTTGCAGTGGGAATGAATGGCGGAAAAATACTCATTGATAAGACTATATCTGACCTCTCTCATTCCACTGAACCATATGCAGCTCTTATTTTAATTGGTGGCTCCGGCACTCCTGCAGCACTGTGGAACAACAAAAAACTCCATGCATTAGTAACTGAATACTACAAACAGCAAAAAATAGTTGCAGCCATCTGCCTTGCACCTGTTGTACTTGCCAGAACTGGAATACTACAAGGGAAAAAAGCCACTGTATTTTTTGATGACACCCCAGTTGCTGAGCTTAAAAAAGGAGAAGCAATCTATGTGGGCTCTCCAGTTGTGGTAGATGGCACCATTATAACTGCAAATGGCCCTTCTGCTGCTCCTGCATTCGGAGAAAAAATAGCAAAAGCACTAACTGGATGACACCTCTCCTTCCCCTAACACTACAGCGCTAACTAGGATTAAAAATGTACTAAAAAGGAGAAATATCATGCTATCATCACAAACAGATGGCACGATGGGCTCTATTCTTTTTGTACAGTATTAGCTAGCACTGTAGTGCTAACAACAACCTCCATCATCACTACAGCCACAGCTCGGCTCTTTGCCTGTAATCCAACTCATTATGATTGCTACAGCGCAACCCACACCCGCATTAACCTCTATTGCCTCTTCTGGACAATTCATTTTGCAAGCACCACACTCCATGCATAAATCCTTATCCACAACTTGAGCTTTCCCACTCTCCACATGAAACACCCCATGCGGGCAGACCTCTGCACAAAGCCCACACCCTACACACCTCTCAGCGTGAAAAGCAAGCGTTGTTACATCTTTTAAATATTTCATCTTCATCTTTATTTTCACCTGTATCTTTAATCATCCCATAAACGTTTTCATTAAAATCAGTAGCATACCAACAACAAAAGAAAAAACAATAAGTGGAATAGCGATTTTCATCTCCTTTAATACACCTGATGGTGATGTGTATGTTGACGCCCCGGTGAAATTCATCGCTAAAAATGCGGAATGTGCAGGCAAGACAAGCATATATCCAACTCCCAAAAGTAGAAAAGGCGAAGAAAACCAGCCATATGACCAAGCGATACAAGCCGTGCCAATCGCCCCTAACAACCAACCCTTAAAAGCAAAGGCTTTGCCAGGGATAACAGGTAACAATGCCGGAGTTACAACCGCTCCAATGAACACAGAGGCGGCATATGCAAGAAAATCCTCCAACCCAAAAGGACGTACTGCGACCAGGTTTAGAAGGAACAAAACACCAAACACCATGAGAGAAACCTTTGCGGATTCCACAAGCTCCATCGGTGTCAACACAAGCCTATCCCATAGCGTAAACTTTACCGTCCGCATCTCCTTTGTTGCCTTATATCCTGATGAGATAAAAGTTTTAATGTCGCTTGCACGCACTGGACCATACATGACAGAGAAGCCTGTACTCTTTCTTACCTCATGGGCTCTCACCCCTGGTGCACCAAGCTGTGGCAATATCAATTTTCTATGCGTAACGGTTTCAGAAAGCCCAACCGCTTTGATTTGGTATATCAGCTCATCTGTTCCGAAAGTTCCTTTCCCTGCAGCGCACCAAACATTAACCCCTTTTGTATTGAGTATTAACAACCAACAATCTAGGCCAGAAAGATTCTTTCGCAATGTATCGAATGTTAATTTATAATTGGCACTAACCAAAACGGGAGAATCACTGTTTGGACTCCCCACAGCATAAAGCCCAGGATTAACTATGTAATCCATACGCCCAATACCCCATCTGGCTTTCCATGCACCACATATATCTTCAAATGTTAATGTGGTTGAAACAGTTTTTACCGCTTTATTGCTGCAGCAACTGTTGTTTGCCTCGCAACAACAATCTCCAGTACTCATTCACAATCACCATCACAATACTTTATAGTACAAATACAATCACAATCCTGCTTCGCTGAGGTAACTCTCTCTAAGAATAACTTAAAGCTTGATACAGTTTCGCTGTTTAATGAGTAATATATCCATTTACCTTCTTTGCGTCCGTCTACTAACTTACACTCACAAAGGATATTCATATGATGTGAAAGCGTTGGTTGTGTTATATTAAATTGAACCAATATCTCACAGGCACATAACTCTCCACAGGATAGCATATCTACAATCATAAGTCTGTTCGGGTCAGACAAAGCTTTAAACAACTGCGTATGTTCTACATATTTCTCTCTCAATGAGCACCTCACATAGACAAATATCTATTTGCAATTTGGCCTATATATAGATGTTTATCGATACATTCATAATTTTTCTGCTGGCTGAAGCGTTCATGAAAAATCTATGTGGGAGGGAAGGCTTGGAATATGTTTAAAAGGGCAAAATCCCTTGACAAAAGTTATTTGGAGACAGCATACTCGCCAAGCTGTCAAAACGAGGTACTTCTCCTCGGTGAACAGTATGTCAACCTAAATCCCCGTGGAGTTATATGTGTATCACCTGGTATCAAGTCCTCTCGCCGTAAGATCAATTCCTACCGCAGTAAGAATAGCTCTCTGTGACTTTGATAGAGTAGGTTTGACATCTTTATATTTTCCCACGAAACTAATTTTATGAATTGTCTTTATATGTGATGATATTTGTTTCCTCGTCATTTTCTGACATTCCTGTGATTTACGAAGGCAAACTCGCATTTCTCTCATGTATATCTCAGCAATAAACTGAATAAACAACC